>JBKKBV010000159.1:0-7747 GCA_046713375.1 Candidatus Limnocylindria bacterium | reverse complement strand
GCTATCACGGCATGGCGCCGATGGTCAGCCACCTCTACGAGCTGGGCTTCATCGAGGCCAGGGCCTATGCCCAGAACACGTCGTTCGAGGCTGGCCTGCAGTTTGCCCGGACCGAGGGGATCGTCCCAGCGCCGGAGTCGAATCACGCCATCCGCGCGGCGATTGACGAGGCGCTCGAGGCGAAGGAGGCTGGCAGCGAGCGGGTGATCCTGTTCAACCTCTCCGGCCACGGCTACTTCGACATGGCTGCGTACGACGCGTACCTCGCCGGCGACCTGGGCTACGTCTATTACTACCCGAAACGCGTGGCTTTTGCCGTCTAGCCTGTGGACCTATGGCGGCGCGGGGCTCGGGCCCGGCGCCGCTTTTTCGTGCGAGGCGTAGGATGCCGCCATGCCACGCGCAACCTGGAACGGCACCGTCATCGCCGAGAGCGACAAGTTCGAGATCGTCGAGGGCAACGTCTACTTTCCGCCGGAGAGCGTGAAGTCCGAGTTCCTGCGTCCTTCCGACACCCACACCACCTGCTGGTGGAAGGGCGAGGCCAGCTACTACTCGCTGGAGGTCGACGGGAAGCAGAACGACGACGCGGCCTGGTTCTACCCCGATGCCTCCGAGAAGGCGAAACCGATCGAGGGCTACGTCGCCTTCTGGCGCGGCGTCAAGATCGAGACCTAGCGGACCCGCAGAAGCGTGAGTCCGTCGGCGATGGGCAGCATCGCGATGTCGACCCGCTCATCGGTCGCCAGGTCGGCGTTCAGGTCCCGGATGGCCTGGGTGTCCTCGTCGGTCACCTCCGGATCGATGACCCGGCCGCTCCACAGCACGTTGTCGATCGCGATCAGGCCGGCTGACCGCACGAGGAGCAGCGCGCCCTCTACGTAGCCGCGGTAGTTGGCCTTGTCCGCGTCAATGAAAGCCAGGTCGAAGCTCCCGGCACCGTCCGCGGCCAGCAGCGCCTCGAGCGTCTCCAGTGCGGGCGCGAGGCGCAGGTCGACCCGATCCTCGACCCCAGCGGCCGCCCACGTGCGTCGCGCGACGTCGGTGAACTCCTCAGATACGTCGCAGCACACGATCCGACCGTCGGCTGGAAGGGCGAGCGCCATGGCGGTCGATGAGTAGCCGGTGAAGGTGCCGATCTCGAGCACCCGCCGCGCATCGAGGAGCTTGACCAGCATCGAGAGCAGGGCTCCCTGCTCCACCGCGATCTGCATTCGAGCATCAGGCATGGAAGCAGTCTCTTCGCGGAGGCGACCCAGCACCTCCGGCTCCCGCGCCCCAACCGCGACCAGGTATGCGTTCAGCTCGTCACTTAGCCCGATGGATCCTTTTGACATGGTCGCATCGTAGCGGCCGGCGGCTGGGCGTAGGATCCGCGAATGAAATTCGGCCTCCAGATCAACAGCTTCACGTGGCCAGGCGGCGCAGCCGCCATCGGTCCGACCTTGGCGCGCGTCACCCGCACGGCCGATGACGTTGGCTTCGACTCGATCTGGGTAATGGACCACTTCTTCCAGATCCGCGGCCTCGGTCCGCCCGAGGCGCCGATGCTCGACGGGGAAACGGCGCTCGGATTCATGGCCGCCAACTCGGAGCGGGCGCGGCTGGGCCTGATGGTCGGAGGCATTCACTACCGGCTGCCGGGGCTGTGGATCAAGGCGACTACGACGGTCGACGTCCTCTCTGGCGGCCGGGCCTGGTTCGGGATCGGCGCCGCCTGGAACGAGGAGGAATCCACGGCTCTCGGCTTCCCTTTCCCGCCCCTTCGCGACCGGTTCGAGATGCTTGAGGAGACGCTGCAGATGGCGCAGGGCATGTGGTCGGGTGGCAGTGGAAGCGGGGAGGCGTTCCGAGGGAAGCACTACACCGCGACCCGCCTCCTGAACTCACCACAGGCGATCTCGCGGCCGCGGGTGCCGATCATGATCGGTGGCGGTGGGGAGCGGAAGACGCTCCGGCTGGTGGCGCAGTACGCCGACGCCTGCAACGTGTTCGGCGGCCCCGAGCGCATCGCCCACAAGTACGCGGTGCTGCGCGAGCACTGCGAGCGACTGGGGCGCCCGTACGAGGAGATCGAGCGCAGCACGCTGCAGTCGGTCGATCCCGATCGAGAGTCGCCTGCCCAGATCGTCGAGCGCTTCGGCGCCCTCGGCGAGGCAGGCGCGCAGCACATCCTGTTCAGCGTTCGCGGGGTGAACGACACGTCCAAACTCGAGCGGCTCGCCGTCGAGGCCTTCCCGCAGCTGCGCTGAGTCAGTCGCTGGACATCTTCCGTCGCGAGCCGACCGGGCGATCCGCCTCGGGAAACGAGAAGGTGCCGGCTGCGACCCACCACTCCATGACGTCATAGGTCAGGCGCTCGGCCTGGACCGATGGATCAGCGTCGGTCAGGCGTCGGGCCTCTGCCGGAGAACAGGCGAAGATCGACAGACCGCGCAGCGAGATGTCGACTGCTCACCGAGCGGCCCGTTCGCGACCAGCACTCCCTGCCGCTTCAGCCCAGCGCGGTACGCCAGGTGGCGCGCCTGCAGCGCGTCGAGCTCGTCATCGGGCAGCTCTGGTGCTTCGACCGGGCGACGCAGCAGGACCAGGGTGTAGACGTCGAAGGCGTCGGGGATGTTCGGATCTCGCGGCATGATCGCCTGGCGTCTCAGGAGCCGATGAGCTCGGACTCGACCTCTGCGATCGGGCGGACCGAGCGCTCGCCGCTGGCGCGATCGGTCACCTCGGCGCCGCCGGCGGCCAGCGAGCGCGGTGAGATGGTGACGATGAGCGGCATCCCGAGCAGCTCAGCGTCGGTCAGCTTCACGCCGGGTGACTCGTCGCGGTCGTCGTAGAGGACCTCGACGCCGGCATCGGTCATTCGCTGGTAGAGCGCTTCCGCCGCCTCGCCGACGGCGGGGTCGCGTGACGCGCTGAGGGCGACCAGGTGCGCGGCATACGGGGCTACCGCCGCCGGCCAGGCGATCCCCTTGTCATCGTGATGCGCCTCCACGATGCAGGCCATCGCCCGCCCAAGGCCGATCCCGTAGCTGCCCATCACGATTAGCCGTCGACTGCCGTCCTCGGCCAGGTAGGTCGCCCCGAGCTTCTCGGTGAACTCGGTCCCCAGCTTGAAGATGTTGCCGACTTCGATTCCCTGGCGCAGGACCAGCGGCTTGTCGCAGTTCGGGCATGGGTCGCCGGGCCGGGCGTTCGTGATGTCCACCACCAGGTCGGGGGTGAAGTCGCGGCCGACGTTGACGTTGAGCAGGTGATATCCGGGCTTGTTGGCGCCCGCCACCAGGTTCGGTGAGCGAGCCACCAAGTCGTCGACGACCACCGTGCTGCCCTTGGCCCCGATCGGCGAGGCATAGCCGGGCGCCATGCCCGCGGCCGCGATCTCTTCGGCGTTGGCGGGTCGGAGCCCGCCGATCGCCTTGACGGCGTTGCTCAGCTTCGTCTCGTTGACCTCGAAGTCGCCCCGCACGACGGCGGTCAGCAGCCTCCCGTCGCCGGTGACGAAGAAAGTCGCCTTGGCGGTCCGGTCCTCGCCGACCCCCAGGAACTCGGCCAGCGCGGCGATGGTCGGCGTGTCCGGAGTGGCGACCTCCTCAGTAGGGCGAGGCTCCTCCACCGGCGGCTCCGGCTTGGTGACCGTGGCGATCTGCTGGTTGGCGGCGTAGTCGCCCGTTCCGCAGATCACCAGCGTGTCTTCGCCGGCGTCGTTGAGGACCATGAACTCGTGCGCCAGGCTGCCGCCCATGATCCCGACGTCGGCTCCCACCACCACCGTCTCGAGCCCCAGGCGGGAGAAGATCTTCTGGTATGCGCTGTAGTGGGCCTGGTAGGAGACATCGAGCGCGGCGTCGTCCGGGTCGAGGGTGTACGAGTCCTTCATCACGAACTCGCGAACCCGGATCAGTCCGCCCCGGGCGCGTGGCTCATCGCGGAACTTCGTCTGGAAGTGATAGACGATGGCCGGCAGCTGCCGGTAGCTCTTCACCAGGTCGCGCAGCAGATCGGCCACAACCTCCTCGTGGGTCATGGCCAGCACCATGTCGCGCCCGCCGCGGTCCTTGAAGCGGACCAGCTCCGGCCCGATCTTGGCGTACCGCCCGCTCTCCTTCCACAGCTCGGCGGGATGGACGACCGGCATCTCCATCTCCTGGCCGCCAATGGCATCCATCTCCTCGCGGATCACCTGCTCGATGCGCTGGCTCACCCGGAACCCGAGCGGCAGCAGCGAATAGATTCCCGCTCCCAACTGGCGGACGTAGCCCGCGCGCACCAGCAGCCGATGCGAGGCCATCTCGGCTTCCGCAGGATTGTCGCGCAGCGAGGTGAAGAAGAGCCTGGAGACGCGCATGGAGCGCTGATTCTAGCGGCTGGCCGTCGGACCTCTGCTCAAGGGCTCTCGGGGTCCCGGACTGCCGTTCCGTCGTCGTCGTGGGCCAGCCCGACCAGGTGCTCGCTGGCGCGCAACGCGCGCACCGGCAGCAGGGCCAGCACCAGCAGGGCGAGCGAGGCGGCCAGCAGGCCATCGACACCCTGCCATTGCGCAGCGCCCCCACCCAGCAGGGCGCCGGTGATCTGGCCGAGTGCCAGGAAGACGGAATAGAGGCCCATGATCGCGCCGCGGTCGGCGGGGTGCGCCTCGCTGATGTCCGCCAGCAGCCCGAGCGCAGCCGGAGTCGCGCCTGCCAGCACGAACAGCCCGCCCAGGGCGATGAGGCCCAGGGGTACCTGCAGGAGAAGGCCAAAACCGGCCGAGTGGTTGAGGCCGAAGGCGGCCCCAACCATCGCCAGCCCTCCCACGAGCCCGATCACGATGATCGTCGTGCGCCGAAACGCCTTGAATCGGCCGCCCCAGAAGAGGAGCCCGGCGAAGAAGATGAGGAGTGCACCGCCCAGCCCAATGCTGATCTGGGTCGGCCCGAAGCCTCCCATCAGCAGCTGGTCTGCGAACTGGGCCGAGGGCTCACGCACGAGTTGGAAGATCGACTGCGAGGTCCACGTCCCGATGACCGCGTTGAGCGCGATCCAGGTGGGCGCCAGGAGCCAGACCCGTGGGCTGCCGAACACCCGTCGATACCTAGCGAAATCGAACCTGGCGGGGCGCAGCTCGGCGGAGTGCACGGGCTCGACCTCGGGCGGGTGGCCGTGCGTCGCCACGTCGGCGACCCCCCAGCGATAGATGGCGAAGGAGACGCCGTAGAGCGCCGCGTTGAGCAGGAACGCAACGCGCGCGAAGACTTCCCACATCGGACCGGCCGCCACGATCCCGACCCCCAGCCCCGCGATGGTGGCGGCCTCGAAGCGGGCCACCGTCCGGCCGCGCAGCTGCACGTCGCGGCTCGTGGCGATGGCGATGTATCCGAGGATCGACGGAATGCTGGCGCCGGCCGCCGCGCCCTCGATGAAGCGCGTGACGCCGAGCAGGAAGAGGTCGGTTGTGGCGAAGGTGAGGACCACCGCGATGGCGCCGAAGACCGGTCCCCATTGCATCACGCGGTGCGCTCCGAGGTGATCGGAGAGGACGCCGAAGCCGGGGGAGAGGATCAGCTCCGCCACGAAGTAGGTGGCCATCATCAGGCCCAGCAGGAAGGCGCTCATCTCCACGCCGCCGTGCTGCGGGAGCTGCGCGGCGTAGTAGGCGAAGAGTCCACCGGTGAGGCCGGTGCTGAAACGCAGCGTGAATGTCCCGAACAGGACGGCCTGGATCGAACGGTTCGCGGCGGGGGTCACGCCGGCCGGTCCAATGGCTCGTCGCTGGGCTCGGCAGGCTCAGCGGGTTCGGATGGGGCCGATTTGACGACCGCAGCCGCGCGGCGACGGCTGCCCCTGAACCGAATCCCGGCCACGGTCGCGCCGGTCAGCAGGACGACCCCGCCGCCCGCAATCAAGACACGGGTCTGCCCGGCCTCGGCCGCCCCGCTGCGCTCTGCCAGTGCCCGCTCTGCTTCGCGGCTCGCGTCGTCAAGCTCATCGGCCTCGAACGCCTCGCGCGCCGCCTCGAGGTCCGCCGCCGGTTCCATCCCCAGCAACCCGATCGACTCGAGAATCGTCTCCTCCTCGGCAATCCGTTCAGTCGCAACCGAGATATCCGCCAGCACCTCCATCTGAAGGGCCGCCTCGGCCCTGGCGGCTTTCAGGCCCCCCTCTCGTTCGAAGAGCTCCTCCAGCTCAGCCGGTGGCGTGAGATCCAGGTCGCTGGCATCTGACACGATCTCGTCGCGAGCGTCGAGCACCTCGGCGGCGAGTGCCATGGCTGTCTCGGCCTCCTCGAACTTCCAGGATCCCATCGAATTTCGCACGTCCATCGGCAGGTTCCACGTGCCGGCCTCTTCGACCACAGTGGCGTAATGATCGCGCGCATCGGCGCGCTGCTCCAGCTGCCGCACTTCCTCGTCGTTGACCACCCACTCGATCCACAGGTCGTCGAAGGTCGCGCCGGCCCGCTCGTCCAGCAGGTCCAGCAACTGCTGCCAGCCCTCTAGATTGACGTCGCCCGCGATCTCCGGATCGCCGTCGGGGTTCGCGGGCTGGTAGGCCATCTCGCTGGCGTCGGCGCCGCGCCACACCGTCTGGAGTGCCGCCAAATCGGTCCGGTCGAAGATCAGCCCCGCCAGGTGATAGCTGGCGGCGTAGGCGTACGCCTCCACTCCGATCTCGACTCCTCCGATCTCTCCCCAGTCGTTCAGTGGAATCTTGTTTGCCATTTGGTCCTCAGTCAGGTCGAACGCATCGCCCGTGGCGCCGATCGCCTGCGCCGCCTGCACCCCGTAGAACTCCGCGTAGGCCTCCCCGATCCATCGGTCGCGGAAGAGATCGCCGTTGAACCAGATGTGCGCCGCCTCGTGCAGCCCGACGTAGGCATCGGCGTCGTATCGGACCCGAATGATGCCGTTCAGCTTGTTGTAGATGCCAGCGTAATCTCCAAGGCGGCTGGTGGCGGCCTCCTCGATGACCAGCGTACCGGGGGCGTCATACGGCAGCCCGATCAGGTTCTGGAGCGCGGGCAGCCCATCCGTCATCAGGTCGGTCATGTCCGTTCCCCACTCGGGGTCGTCCTGCCAGGCCCGGATCCTCACGGGAGCCGGCTGACCGCCGACCTGGACGGTCAGGAGCGTGTCGTTGAAGGCTCCCGGTCGATCCGCCGAGAGGTAGGCGAAGAAGTCGAATGGATCTGGCAGCGAGGTAGTTGCCAGGATGATCTCGCCGTCTGCCCCAGTCGAGAGAGCCATATCATCGCCCTGCAGGCTTGGGCTGAACCCAGCCGGCAGGATGACGGTGACGCTCCCGCCGGGCTCGCCGGCGCTGCCGAAGGCCCAGATCGGGAAGGCGACGATGGTCGAGCTGATCCGCAGGTTGCGATCGTTTGCTCTGCCGGGGTCAGGCAGGTCGTAGGTCACGCGATAGGGGTAGCTCTGCTCGAAGGTGACTCCCTCGGAGAACGTGACCGTCACACTCACGAACTCCGGATCCGAGGCATCCACCGCGACCGCCAGCCGCTGACCGCTCGAGGACGCAGCAATGTTCGTCGCGCCCGCCTGCATGACGAAGGTGGCGTTGACGTAGTAGGCGGTCGCGTCCACCGGATTCGGCGTGAAGGAGGTCGCCACGGCGTCAATAGTGACGTGGACCCGCCGCTCCGCAGGCAATGCCAGGTAGCGCGTCTGCGCGACCACCACCAGCCCGCGGTCCGCGGCCATGACCATGCCACCCGGGAGCGCTGCCGGGACAGCGCCCAGCAGCACAATTGCCG
>JBKKBV010000158.1:0-7911 GCA_046713375.1 Candidatus Limnocylindria bacterium | reverse complement strand
CACCAGCATCCCTCGGTCAAGATGCTCGGCCTCTCGTTCCTCCTGCTCATCGGTGTGACCCTGATCGCCGACGGCTTCGGGCTCCACATCGACAAGGCATATATCTACGCGGCGATGGGGTTCAGCGTCTTTGTCGAGGCCCTCAATCTCCGAAGACGCCGGCGGCGGACCCCGCCGGTCGAACTGCGCCCGAGGAGCAAGGACGAGCCCGACCCGAACGCCACTTAGTTCCTACGATCGGGTCGCGCCATGCCTGTCGATGGTCCGCGGTCACGGGTTCGTCGAGCGGATCGACCGGGTCGGAGCTGATCGTCGTCGACGATATCGGCCTGCTTTGACGGCGCGATCAGGCACTCGACCGGCAATCGGCGCCTGACCGTCGAATTCTGCGAATCTGAGCACGAATGCGCGCGGATGTCCGGCGGCTGTTAACCGCTTGGACGTGGGTTCGAGTCCTACCGCCACACTGCACCAAATGGAACTCCAGGTCCGGGACTCGCGTCCCGGCGGCATGAACAGCCCAACTCGTCGCGCGGCCCTGGCCACGCTCCTCCTCGCCGTCGCACTGGCTGCATGTGCCGCCCCCAGCGGCTCTCAGCCCATCGATGCGGCCGCCGCGGCCCGCCTCGCGCTCTCCCAGCAGGCTCGCTTCGCGGGAATCGGCCCGCTCGACGAGAACCTGATCGGTCAGGCGGCCTGGTACCAGGTCACCGACGACAAAGACGGCTGGCAGGTGCTGATAAGGATCGGCTGGGGCGACTGTCCGGCCGGCTGCATCAACGAACATCGGTGGACGTATGCCGTCGGCCGCGACGCCAGCATCGAGCTCATCCATGAGGAAGGGGACACGCTTCCCGATGCGACTGGCGTGCGGGGCACGGTGACATCCGGGCCACACTGCCCGGTCGAGACCGAGCCCCCCGACCCGGCCTGCGCCGCGCGACAGGTGACGGGAGCCATCCTGGTCTTCACCGACGTCGACGGCACCGAGGTGGCACGTGCGACCTCGGCGGCTGACGGAACATTCACGGTCGAGCTGGCACCCGGCGCGTACCAGGTGACGCCGCAGCCGGTCGAGGGCCTGATGGGGACGCCTGCGCCGATGGATGTCGAGGTCGAGGCCGGACAGCCGATGGCGGAGCTGCACGTCTCCTACGACACCGGAATCCGCTAGCGGCGTTTTGCCTCGAAGTCCGGGTCGACGGGGGCCGTTGGCCCCACGTTGTCGCTGGTCGGAAGGAGGACCCACAGGAAGACCGCCATCGCCCCGGCGAAGATGAGGAGGAGGGCGGTGCCGGCTGGCTCCCTTCCGTCGGTCGCCCACCAGTAGATGGCACCAACTGCGGCGATCAGGATCGGCAGCGCGAGGATGCGGATCAGCATGCTTGAGATGATAGGCGAGTGCCGGGGATCTCCGTGATCCTGTCCTCAGCCTTGAACATATGCATTTCTATGACTCAGACAAGCCAACCGCAGTCGGTGCGTGCCACGGTGCGACCCTCGCCGGCTCGGATTCCGGTCGCCGGCTCACTGGCTCGGACCAGCGGACGTGCGCCGAGCAGCTCGGCGCTGTCGGCCAGCGTGCCACGTCGCACAGCCGGATCGGTGACAGGCGCATCGCCCTCGGCGAGTTCGGGGACTGCCGCACGCGGGCCGGGAACGGGTGGCGACCCGGCTGCCGGGCGGGCGGTGATCAGCGAGCCATTCGGGTAGGCAAGCCAGAGGCCGCGCATGCGCGCCACGAAGTGTTCGGGCATGCCGGGAACGAGGAGATCGACCTGGCCAACCCGGCTGCGGCGATAACCGCGCGGCCGTTCGTCCGCCTGGACCCGATCGACGAAGGGGCGTGACAGGAGCTCCTCGACGGCGAGCGAGATCGCCTCCGGGGCGTCAACCTTCGACGCACCATCACGGAAGGTGGCGGTGCCGACGACCGTGCTCTCGTCGCTGCCCTGGCTGCCCTGGATCAGCTCGTAGACGATCGTGTCCTCGGTCCGCAGCCGAGCGATGGGATCGATCACGGCCGCAGGATAGCCGATGCCGGCTTCCCCTCATCGGCGCATCGGCGCAGCCGGCGCGAGCGCTGCTTCGCTAGAATCGCGGGGCCGAAAGACGAGCGGAGGAGCCAGGTGAGCGCGATCGAAGAGCGTGGCTATCGAACGATGGTGGAGGCGCAGGGCGACCAGCAGATCGACACCTGGGCGGCCGACCTGTTCATCGACTTTGCCAAGCGGATGGGCGTCGGCACGGCCATCGCGGCGTTCTGCGCGGTCGCCGACCTGGACGCCAAGGGATTTCAGCGCGCCTTCCTCGTGGGCGGGGGACCGGATCACGTGGTCGGCATCGACACCGCCGGAGCATTGGCTGCGCCGATCTTCGAGCTGCCTAAGGCGGTCGCCGGCCTGCGGCGGACCGATCCCGAGGCGCGACGCAAACTGGTGGCCTTCCTGGTCGGCCAGCGCGAGGTGATGAGCTATACGCCGTAGCCGGTGGCCAGCGCGGCCTCGGCGCGCCTGAGGAGGACCCGCCTTCGGGCAGGGTCAGGCGGCCGGCTCTCGGGTGGCGCGGATGATGGCGATCGCGTTCTCGAGCTTCAGCTTGGTCACCGTCAAGTAGCGAGCCAGGTTGTCGCGGTTGGTGTCGGGGATCTCGTCGATCAGCTCTCTCTGACTCAGCAGGTCGACGAGCTCGTCGACAGCGCCCGCCAGCCGTGCCCGATTGTTGACGAGTGCATCGTCCGTATCCTTGGCGGCGGCCAACTGTCCGGCGACCGTCTTTGCCCGACGCTTCGGCTTCGCGCCTGTCTCTGCCTCGGGCGGACTGCCGCCGGTTAGGGCCCGAAGGCGCGACAGGGTCAGCTCGCCGGCTGCCACCTTGCGGGCGAGGCGCCGTCGCGTCCGCTCGTCCTTGACCTTCATCAGCTCGTACGCATGGCTCAGTGTGTCTTTGCGCAGGGACACGAGCTCGCGAATCTCGGGCGGGGCCTCGGCGAGACGAATGCGGTTCTCGACGTAGCCCTTGTCCTTGCCGATCTTCTGCGCCAGCTGGCGAAGCGAGTATCCGAGGTCGGTCATCTTGCGGAACATGGCTGCCTCCTCCAGTGGGGAGACATCCTCGCGCTGAAGGTTCTCGATGATCGACACTTCGAGTGCCGTCTCATCGTCGAACTCGACGACGATGGCGGGGATCGAGTCCCGCTGCGCCATGCGTGATGCGCGCCAGCGTCGCTCGCCCGCAATCAGCTCGAACTGGCTGCCCACCGGGCGCACCAGGATCGGCTGGAGGACGCCATGTTCCCGGATCGAATCGGCCAGCTCGACCAGTGACTCCTCTTCGTAGGAGAGGCGCGGCTGCGCCGGATTCGGCAGGATCCGGTTAGTCGGCACCTCGCGGATCTGCGCGTGGGTGGCACGAGACTCGATCAGGGACACGATCCCCGGGGCGAGGTCCGTGGCCTGCGCCTCGTCGAAGAGGCGGTGGATGTTTTCGCTGAATGCCGGTCGCTTGCTAGCCAAGTTCGATCACCTCCTGGGCAAGGTCGCGGAACGCGCGAGCCGCAGCGGAATGGGTCGCATACTCGGTCACCGGCTTGCCGGTCAGCGGCGCCTCGCCGAGCTTTACCGTCTGCTTGATCATGGTCGAGAAGACGCGATGGTCGCCGAGCTCTCGCAGGTTCTGCAGCATCTCGCGCGCGAGGACTGTGCGGCCGTCGTAGAAGGTGGCCAGCAGACCCAGGATTTCCAGATCGTGGTTCAGCTTGATCTTGATGGTGTTGATCACCTTGATCAGCGCAGTCAGACCCTTGATCGCGTAGTACTGGGTCTGGACCGGGATGATGACGCGCGAACTTGCCACGAGGGCGTTGATGGTGAGGAGGCCCAGCGTCGGCGGCGAGTCGATGATGATGACGTCGTATTGCCGCTCAGCCCAACCTTCGAGCGCGTCGCGCAGGACCATCTCGCGACCGATCGCGGTGAAGAGCTCGACCTCGGTCGAGGCCAGCTCGAGCGTCGACGGAGCCACCGACAGGCCCGGCATCTCCGTCTGCCGCACGATCTCGTCGAGCGGCACGCGATTCTCGGAGAGGACATCGGCCATCGAATGTCGGACATCGGAGAGGCTGATGCCCAGGCCGACCGTCAGATTCGCCTGCGGGTCCATGTCGACGCAGAGGACCCGATACCCCAACTCGGCGAGTGCACCGCCGAGATTGATTGAGGCGGTCGTCTTTCCGACCCCGCCTTTCTGGTTCGCGATGGAGATTACCTTGGTCACACGATCACCTTGCAGCGGCTCGGGGCGGAAAGGAGGGTCGCGAACGCGACCGATCGATCATACCCGTCGCCAGTCGTCAGCGACCATCCGAGTTATCCACAAGCTGCCGGAATGTCGATGTCTTTGTGCAAAGACGAGCATCTATACTCGGACTTGTCCACCATTTCGTCGGGCCCATAGCTCAGTGGTCAGAGCATCCGGCTCATAACCGGCGGGTCGCAGGTTCGATCCCTGCTGGGCCCACCACCAGCGCGGAGGACGCCCGTGTCGACGGCTGACAAGCTCGCGAACCTCCAGCGGCTGCGCGAGGAGGCGCGCCTTGGCGGTGGCGAACAGCGCATCGCGCAGCAGCACGAGCGCAACAAGCTCACCGCGCGTGAACGGGTTGAGCTGCTGCTGGATGAAGGATCATTTGTCGAGCTGGACGCCTTCGTGACGCATCGGGCCACCGATTTCGGCCTGGACGAGGAGCGCTACCTGGGAGACGGCGTCGTCAGCGGGCACGGCCGCATCGACGGGCGGCTGGTCTTCATCTACGCGCAGGACTTCACCGTCTTCGGGGGATCACTCTCCGAGGCACACGCGGAGAAGATCTGCAAGGTGATGGACCTTGCGATGAGCACCGGCGCGCCGATCATCGGCCTTTCGGACTCGGGCGGAGCAAGGATCCAGGAGGGAGTCGCCTCGCTGGGAGGGTATGCCGAGATCTTCCTGCGCAACACCCTGGCGTCGGGCGTCGTGCCGCAGATCTCGGTGGTTATGGGCCCATGTGCCGGGGGCGCTGTCTATTCGCCGGCGATCACCGACTTCACCGTGATGGTCGATGGCAGTAGCTACATGTTCGTCACGGGACCCAACGTCGTGAAGACGGTGACCCACGAGGAGATCGACCTCGAAGGTCTCGGCGGCGCCCGCGTCCACAACGAGACGAGCGGCGTTGCGCATTTCCTCGCGGAGGGGGAGCCGCAGGCCATGGAGCTGACGCGGCGGATTCTCAGCTACGTGCCGCAGAACAACATCGATCCGCCGCCGACCGCGGCTGACTGGCGACCACCGGAGGTGAGCGGCGCGGACCTTGATGCCCTGGTGCCCGATTCCGCGCAGCGATCCTATGACATGCGAAACGTCATCGGCGGGATCGTGGACGCTGATTCGTTCACCGAGGTTCACGCGTACTTCGCGCGCAACGTGATCTGCGGGTTCGCCCGCGTCGAGGGCCGAAGCGTGGGGATTGTCGCCCAGCAGCCCGAGGTGCTGGCGGGTGTGCTGGACATCGATGCGTCGGACAAGGCGGCGCGCTTCGTCCGCTTCTGCGACTGCTTCAACATTCCACTCGTGACCCTGGTGGATGTGCCCGGCTTTCTGCCGGGCGTCGACCAGGAGCATCGCGGGATCATTCGTCACGGCGCCAAGCTGCTCTACGCCTATTGCGAGGCAACCGTGCCGAAGGTCACGGTGATCACGCGCAAGGCCTACGGCGGCGCCTACGACGTCATGAGCAGCAAGCACGTTCGCGGCGACCTGAACTTCGCGTGGCCGACAGCGGAGATCGCGGTGATGGGTGTAGAGGGCGCGGTCAACATCATCTTTCGGGAGCGCATCGCCGAAGCCACCGATCCCGATGCGGAGCGGGCAACCCTCGTCGAGGAGTATGAGGCTCGTTTTGCAAACCCCTACGTCGCCGCGGCGAGAGGATACGTGGACGAGGTGATCCTCCCGTCCGAGACGCGGGCGCGAGTGGTCGACGCGTTGGCCATGTTGGAGGGAAAGCGTCAAGCGGTGCCCGCTCGCAAGCATGGCAACATCCCGCTCTGACGCCTCGTCTTTGCGCAAAGACGGGCCGCCGTTTCATCGACTCCTCGTCGCAAACCGCGGCGAGATTGCGGTCCGGATCATTCGCGCCTGCCGTGACCTGGGGATCGAGTCGGTCGCGACCTACAGTGACGCGGACGCGGATGCGCTGCACACGCGCCTGGCCGATCGTTCCGAGCGGATCGGACCGGGACCGGCCAGCGACTCGTACCTTTCCATCGAGGCGGTGATGGCAGCGGCCTCGCGCTCCGAGGTCGCCGCGGTCCACCCCGGCTACGGGTTCCTGTCCGAGAACGCGGCCTTTGCCCGCGCGGTCGAGGAGGCGGGGCTCGTCTTTGTCGGGCCGCCGCCGGCGACGCTCGAATCGCTGGGCGACAAGCTGGCGGCCCGCCGGTCGGTGGCGGCCGTAGGGGTGCCGATCGTGCCGGGGCTGTTGGTCCCGCTCGTCGCGGACGGCACCGGATCCGTGTCGCATGTCGACCTGGACGGGGTCGGCTTTCCTGCACTGCTCAAGGCGGCGGCCGGCGGCGGCGGGCGCGGGATGCGCCAGGTCGCGGACCGTGCTGAGCTCGAGGCCGCGCTGCCTGGTGCCGGCCGGGAGGCGCTCGCCGCGTTCGGCGACGGCACCCTGTACCTCGAGCGCCTCATCGCGCCGGCGCGGCACGTCGAGGTCCAGCTGCTCGGCGACCGGCATGGGGGCCTGGCGGTCCTCGGCGAGCGCGAGTGCAGCATCCAGCGACGTCATCAGAAGCTGGTCGAGGAGACGCCCTCGCCGGCGGTCGGCCCGAGCCTGCGCGCCGAGCTGGCCGAGAGCGCCCGGCGCGTTGCCGGCACCGTGGCGTTCCACAGTGCGGCCACCGTCGAGTTCCTGGTGGACGCGGAAGGCGGCCACTACTTCCTGGAGATGAACACCCGGCTGCAGGTCGAGCACGGAGTGACGGAGCTGGTGACCGGCCTCGACCTGGTCGCCTGGCAGATCCGGGTGGCGGCGGGCGAGCACCTCTCCCAGTCGATGCTGGCCTCGGCGCCCGTGGGTCATGCCATCGAGGCGCGCATCTACGCGGAGGACCCGCATCAGCGCTTCGCCCCGGTGTCGGGCACCGTCACCGGCTGGCGGATGCCGGATGGTCCGGGGGTTCGGGTCGACGCTGGGGTGACCGCCGGGACCCCCCTGCCGACGGAATACGACCCCCTCCTGGCCAAGGTGATGGTCCACGCGGAGGACCGGCCGGCGGCCGTCGGCCGGCTGCGCAGGGCCCTCGACGAGACCGCGATCGGTGGCGTTCAGACGGACCTCTCGTTCCTGCGCTGGCTGGTCAACCGACCGGCCTTCGTGTCCGGGGCCTATGACACCGGGCTCATCGGGGACGAGTGGGGAGATGGGCCGGTCTTGACCGACGAGGACCGCTCGCTGGCGGCCGAGGTGGCGCGCCTGGGGCGCCTCCACTCAGCCCCGGGGCTCACGGCTGGAACACCGGTCAGCGGGCCGGCCACGGCGACTGCCTGGCAGCAGATGGCGAGGCGCGAGGCGGTCGGCCGGCGGCGACCCGGATGAGCGACTATGAGCTGAGCGTCGATGGCAGCCCGGTGCAGCCGGCGGCGGGCTGGACGCTCACCTGGCTCGATCTCGATGCCGGTGTCGCCCAGGTGAGCAATGGGTCGCGCTCCGAGCTCTGCCTGGTCGAGGGGTCGGGCATGGATTGGGTGGTGACGCTTCGCGGGCGCCGCATTCCCGTCGCGGTGCGCACCTGGCGAGAGCGCGTCCTGGCCGACGCCGAATCCGCGTCAAAGCGGCGTCACGGTCCGGTCGAGGTGCGAGCGACA
>JBKKBV010000157.1:0-3460 GCA_046713375.1 Candidatus Limnocylindria bacterium | reverse complement strand
AGCAGGACCCGTACGCCCTCCCGGCGACGGGCGCCGCGCGAGCGCGTCAGCAACAGCTCGAGCGACGCAAGGCGCGGCGTGCCGCTGCTCCGAGCGCGCCTCCGGGCGCCATCTCGCGCCGGTTCATTGCCTGGGCGCTGGGCGGCGCCGCGGCGGTCGGCCTCGTGGCATTCTCGCTGGCTTGGCCGAGCGGGATGCCGTTCGCCGCGTACGTCGGCGTGGGCGTCGCCATCGCGTGGGTCGTGGCCGCCTTTGGGGTGCGCGAGCTCGTCGGCCGCAGCCCCGTCCGGCCCTAGACGGCGAGACGACCGGGGGATCGACGATGACGGGCATCCTCGGAGCGGCGGTCCTGGTCGTGCTCGGCTATCTCATCGGCGCGCTGCCATTCGGGCTGTTGGTCGGGCGCCTGGCGCGCGGTGTCGACCTGCGTGAGCACGGGTCCGGCCGCATCGGCGCCACCAACGCGCTGCGCACGGTCGGCCTGGCCGGCGCCGCAGTCACCTTCCTTCTCGACCTGGCCAAAGGAGCGGTGGCCGTCCTGCTGGTGGGCTGGTGGTACCTGGCCGGCCCACCGGGCTCGCCGCCCTGGGTCGCCGCCGCGGTCGGGATCGCGGCGGTGGCGGGTCACATCCGTTCGGTCTTCATCGGCTTCCGAGGAGGGCGTGGAGTCGCGACCTTTGCCGGCGCCATGCTCGCAACCGCGCCGTGGACGGTGGTGATCGCTCTTCCGCTCGGGGCACTCATCATCTGGCGGTCGCGGTTCGTCTCGCTTGGCTCGCTGATCGGCGTGCTGCTGGCGCCGGTGGTCACGACCGCTTTGGTGCTGCTTGGCCAGGCCACCTGGGCCGCGGCCGCGCTCGCGTTGGGCGGCGCCACGCTGGTGACCGTCGCGCACGCTGACAACATCGCCCGGTTGCGGGCCGGCAACGAGCGCAGGATCGGCCAATGACCGACTCACGTTCGCCCTCGCGCCTCACCACGCTGCCGAACATGCTCGGCCTGGCGCGCATCGCCGCCACCCCGATCGTGGTCCTGCTCCTCCTCCTGCCGTTTCCGGGCGCGGGGCTGATCGGCTTCGCGGTCTACGCCGCCGCGGCGACCACGGATTACCTGGACGGCCGCATCGCCCGCGCGCGGGACGAGGTGTCGGCGCTCGGCGTCTTCCTGGACCTCACCGCGGACAAGGTGCTGGTCGCCGGTGTGCTGGTGGCGATGGTCGAGGTTGACCTGCTGCCGACCTGGATCGTGGCAACCCTGCTCATCCGCGAGCTGGTGGTGCAGGGGGTTCGCCAGGTCGCGGCGTCTGCGAGTGTCGTGATCGCGGCTCGCGGGCTCGGCAAGTGGAAGGCGTTCGCGACGAACGTGGCGATCGGGGCGCTGCTGCTGGCCTTCGATGCGCAGACCGGCGGGCCAGTTGGGGAGCTGCTCGAGGTCGGGGTGATCCAAGCCATCGGCTTCTGGCTGGCGTTGCTGGCGACCGCACTGGCGGTGATCTCAGGGGTCGCGTACCTGCGGGGGGCGCTCCCCATGCTGCTCGGCCGGGAGGGCTGAGGGGCCGGCGAGCGGTTCTTCCCACTCTGGTTGTTGACGGGAGCCCGGTTCATCGGCGACTGGCCGTCCTGCCGGGACCGGCCGGCTGGGCCGAGTTCCCGCCCTGTGTGGGCAGGGCTGCGCTGCGAGCACCCTGGCTACTCAACCCGCACCGATGAAGCCCTCCCGGTGTCGCATGAGCGCTGGAGGCGCTCAGGCGGCGCGGATCAACGCCAAATGGTGCGCCACGAGTACTGCTGGTACTCAGCCGGAGAATACGGACCTCAACCCGTCAACAACCTGATCGGGAACTACGGCTAGGCGATCTCGAACTCGCTGGTCCGCCGCATGTTCACGATCACGACCTCCGCCTGCTCGTCTGGCTCTCCATCGCGGCCGAAGGTCGCCGAGGTGAGCGGCATGAACCGTTGCGTGGCTCGCATCATCGGGTCGTCCTGTTCCCCGGGGCGCATGTGGGCGGTGCCCGCGATGTGGAAGGAGCCGGCACGGATCAGGACCGCAGTCTGGTTTCCATGGACGCGAAGGGCCGGCTCGCTGACGTGCGGCGGTGGCACCACGAGCACGACGTCATCAGGCAAGGTCTCGATCCATTGGCTCGCGTCGCCGCCGGCTGGAAGGAACGAGAAGGGCTCCCCGGCCTGCAGGATGTCGGTCATCCGCTGTCCCTGCGTGTAGACCCAACCGGTGAGGTCCACGTCCTCGAAGATGAGGCGGATCGGCTGAGGAGCTTCGCTTTCTGAAGTCATGACCTCACCTTACTCCGGGAGCGTCGGGGCAGGGGTGGTACGAAGTGGTCCCTGCCATCAGGACCTACTTGATCAGCCGCTGCTCAAGGCGATTGAGCGCGATCCACATCGCGACCGCACCGAACGCGACCAGGTAGGCCAGGTCCCACAGCTGATGCCACCCGAGCACGCCGGTGGCCAGGCCGCGCAGCAGCTCCACCGCGTGGAAGAGCGGCGTCAGCTCCATGGCGAGCTGGATCGGCTCGGGATAGACACTGATCGGGAAGAAGGTGCCGCTGAACAGGAACATCGGCATGATCACCAGGCCCATCGGAAGGTCGAAGTCCTGCACCGTGCGCAGGTAGGCCGATGCCGCCAGGCAGGCAGCGCTGAAGGAGG
Source organism: Candidatus Limnocylindria bacterium (assembly GCA_046713375.1). Lineage (GTDB taxonomy): Bacteria > Chloroflexota > Limnocylindria > QHBO01 > QHBO01 > CF-167. The sequence goes on along the minus strand of JBKKBV010000157.1, from coordinate 785 downwards.
CGCCGATGAGGATCGAGGCGGGGATCACCAGGAAGAGGAGCGGCGAGATCACCAGCCCCATCCCGATCATGACCAGCACGAAGGCGATCACGTACAGGGTGCCGCGGAAGAGCGACCAGAGCATCTCGCCCACCGCGATCTCTCGGATCCCCAGAGGCGTGGCCAGGATGGCGTCGTAGGTCCTGCTGAAGTTGAGCTTGAAAAAGACGTTGAAGATCGACTCGGCGATCGCGCCGTTCATGCTCGCCGTGGCGAGCAGCGCAGGAGCCACGAACGCCGCGTAGGAGATGCTGCGGCCGTCGGCCAGCGGCACGTCGCCTACGAGGGTCCCGAGCCCGTAGCCGATCCCGAGCAGGTAGAAGAGCGGCTCGAAGAAGCCGCTGAAGACGACCATCCAGCCGCGCTTGTAGACGAGCAGGTTGCGCTGGACCAGGCGTCGCGAGCGTAGCAGCGAGGCGACCAGGCCGGAGCTGGGCGCCGGTGCCGGAGCGCGTCGCGCGATCGCGGTCACTTCACCAGCCTCCGGCGCAGCAGGCGATAGGCGATGTAGCCGGTGATGGCGGTGAAGGCAACGAGATACGCGAGGTGGAGCGGCCAGGTCGACGGCGTGGTGTCGAGGACCGCCCCGCGCACCAGCGCCACGCCGTGGTAGAGCGGCGTGGCGGCGGCCACCCACTCCACCGCATCGGGCAGCTGGGAGACCGGGAAGAAGGTGCCGCTGAACAGGAAGAGCGGGTTGATGATGAAGCGGAAGAGCGGCGCGAAGCCCGCGTCGTTGTGGCGAG
>JBKKBV010000156.1:0-3309 GCA_046713375.1 Candidatus Limnocylindria bacterium | reverse complement strand
TTTGCCTCGAGAAAGCGACGCAGCTGCTCGGTCGCCTCGTAGATGAAGTCCCGGCGCTCGAGCTCTGCCTCGCCGGCCAGCTCACGGAGAGCGGCGATGCGGGGGGCGCTCACGGCTTGAGGACCAGTTCAGGACCCATCCGCTCGCGCAGTAAGATGATGTGCTTCTTGTCGAAGATCGACTCCGCCACGCGGTGGCCCAGGCCGCGCGCGGCCGGATCCGCGTACAGGCTGTCAAGCACGGCATACGTCGGCAGGTCGAGGATCAGGACGTTGTTCCATTCGGATCCCTCGGTGACATTGAACCAGCCGATGAAGCGGATGCCGTATTCGGCCTCGTAGCGCTTCATCGTCCTCGGGAAGAAGTGGCGCATCCCTCGCTTGAAGATCGCGTCGCGTCCCTTGCGGACGTTGAAGAAGGTGACCATCAGCGGCATCTACTCAGCCTCGCCTTCGTTGGTCGGCTCGTCCGGCTCGGCCGGAGGCGGCGACTCGGTGTTGATGACCCGCGTGGGACCAGTGGGACCCACGGTCCGGCCACGACCCCGACGCCGGTCGGCGAAGAAGACGCGCAGCAGGAAGACGCTGGTCATGCTGACGAAGAAGAGCAGGACCATGTCGATGAATAGAAGCACGACCAGCACCCAGACGGGCCAGTTGAGGGTGAACAGGCCGATCGGGATGAGGAAGAGGATGCCGGCGAACAGGATCGCCTGCCAGACGAAGCACCCGAAGCCTGGTCCCTCATTCGGATCGAGTTCCTCGTTCGTACGGATCGACATCCATCGCTCGCTGCGGGGTGGGCGGTGCGCATGGTCCCACATCCGGGGCTCAGCCGACGGCGGCGAGTCCGTCGCGATAAGTGATTCGCCCGTCCGCCACGGTCATCCGCACCACTCCGGGCAGCTCCATTCCCAGCAGCGGCGTGTTCGACGATGCGGACGCCAGGCCGGAAGCCTCGATCCGCCAGCGGGCGGCCGGATCAAAGACGACGAGGTCGGCGACCGATCCTAAGGCCAGCGAGCGAGTCTCGCCGATGAGCGAAGCGGGCCTGGTGCTCATCGCCTCGATCAGGCGTACCAGCTCCAGACTGCCTGATTCCACGGCCGCCAACCCGAGCGAGAGGGCGGTCTCGAGCCCGATCATGCCTGGCGCCGCGGCGCCGAACTCGACCCCCTTTCGCTCGCGCGGATGCGGCGCGTGATCGGTGGCGATGGCGTCGATCGTGCCGTCGGCCACGCCGGCCAGCAGTGCCCTGGCGTCGCCCCGCGAAGCGAGTGGAGGATTCACCCGGCAGGCAGGGTCGTAGGCGAGCGCCGCATCCAGGGGCGCGCCAAAGGGATCGGCGGCGACGCCATCGGGCTCGTCCCACGCGAAGCCACGCCAACCGGCAACCCAGTCATCGGTGAGCGCGAGGTGATGCGGGGTGACGTCGCAGGTCACCCGGATTCCTCGCTCCTTCGCACGGCGGATGGCCTCCAACGCGCCCGCCGTCGACAGGTGGGTGAAGTGCACCCATCCGCCGGTCTCGGCGGCCAGGCCGATGTCGCGCTCCACCACGGAGAGCTCCGCGCTCGCCTGCCAACCGGCCAGGCCGAGCCGCGTCGCGGTCGCCCCCGCCCGCATCACCGATCCGGCGGAGAGGGCAGGATCCTCGGCGTGCTCGATCAGTGGCAGTCCCAGCGCGGCGAGCCGGGCAAGCAGGCTGCGCGCGATCTGTTCCGAGGCAACGGCCGCCCCGTCGTCGCTCACTCCGACGATCCCGGCTGCCCCCAACGTTTCCAGATCTGTCGGTTGGCCTCCCTCACGCCCGCGGGTTGCAGCGGCGATGACCCGTACCCGGCAGGCCGCCCCGGCCGCCCGGTCCAGCACCCAGCCCACGCGCGCGGGATCGTCGAGCGGCGGATCGGCGTTCGGCATGGCACAGATGGTCGTGAAGCCTCCGCGAGCCGCCGCCCATGCCCCGCTCTCGATCGTCTCGGCACGCTCCATTCCCGGCTCGCGCAGGTGGACGTGCAGGTCGCACAGCCCGGGCGCCGCGATCAGCCCGGTGCCATCGACCCGCTCGACGCCTGACGGGGCGCTGCCCGCGTCCACGAACTGCCCATCCCGGATCGCCAGGTCACCGACTCGATCGATCCCTTCCGCCGGGTCGATCACTCGCACGCCAGTCAGCCGCAGGCTCGACGCCGGGTCGTCGAGCGACCCGAATGTGCTCATCGGGCCAGCAGGGAGAGAACCGCCATGCGGATCGGGACGCCGTTGGCGACCTGGGTCCCGATAAGGCTCCGCTCGCTTGCCGCCAGCTCGGCGGTGATCTCCACTCCCTCGTTCGTCGGACCGGGATGGAGGAGCGGCGCACCCGGGCGCGCCAGGCTCATGCCTGCCTCGTCCAGACCCCATTTGACGGTGTACTCACGCAGGGAGATGTCTCCTGCCTCCCGCTCGAGCTGGATGCGGAGCGCCATCACCGCATCCGCATCGGCCAGGGCGTCGTCGAGGTGGTGCGCAACGGTGACGCCGGGCCAGTCCTCGAATCCGGCCACCCATGCGGGCGGCCCCGCCAGCCAGACCGACACGCCAAGTGCCGTCAGGGAGTGCATGTTCGAACGCGCCACCCGCGAATGCCCGATGTCTCCCACGATCGCGACCTTCTTTCCATCGAACCGGCCGAGCGCTTCGCGCAGCGTGAGTGCATCCAGCAGGGCCTGGGTCGGATGGGCATGCGTCCCGTCGCCGGCGTTCACGATCCGCGCCTCGCAGCTGCGGGCTGCGAGGTACGGGGCTCCGCTCATCGGATGGCGCAGGACGATCGTCGACACGCCGGTCCGCTCGAGGGTGCGCAGCGTGTCGACCAGGGACTCGCCCTTGCTGACGCTGCTCGCGTCGATCCGGAGATCGACCACCTCGGCGCCGAGCGCTTTCGCCGCCAGCTCGAAGCTGACGCGGGTGCGGGTGGACGGCTCATAGAATGCCAATCCGACGACCTCGCCGCGGAGAAGGTCCAGCGATTCGCGGCTCGCCCGTCGTTCGCGCATCTCGACTGCGAGGTCGAGGCATCGCTCGAGCTCATCCACGGTGAGCTGATCCACGTCAAGCAAGTGTCGGTGCGGCCAGCCAGCTACGTGCGAGTCGTTGTCGGGCCATGACGTAACAACGCCACCGGTCTCAGGCCGATGGCGAGGCGGGGTTCCTGCAGAGTCGCGCAATCCGGTCTCCTTGGCGGCATCACTGGACCGTCCTTAAAGGGTTCGCTACAGTATAGCCACGAGCCGAGGCTCAGCCGGTTGACGCCTCGGCGGGCCTGGGT
>JBKKBV010000155.1:0-9399 GCA_046713375.1 Candidatus Limnocylindria bacterium | reverse complement strand
TCGGCGTCGTGCGGGGAGATGCGCGCGATCTCGCGCAGGTTCTGGTCGTGGTGCTTGGTGAACCACAGGTACTCGCCCTCCGGCGTCGGCGCGAACTTCGACGACATGAGCAGCGGCATGAAGCCGTGCTTCGGCAGCTCCAACTCGTGGATGATCTGGGGCCGCAGCAGCGAGAGCGCGTACGAGAAGGTGGTGAACCAGAAGCCGGGGCGCAGCTCCTCGGTGATCGCCGCGCCCCCGACCACGTCCCGCTGCTCCAGGATGAGCGTGCGCAGCCCGCCGCGGGCCAGGTATGCACCGTTCACCAGCCCGTTGTGGCCGCCACCGATGACGATCGCGTCGTACGGCTCGCTGCTCATGCCGTCTTCCGCTCGGGGTTGAAGAAAGGCAGCCGCACCACGTGCGCCGCGACCTTCTCGTAGTGATGGTCAACGGTGAACTCGAGCTGCACGCGCTGGCCAACCTTGGCCAGGTCGGGCCGCACCCGCCCCAGCGCGATGTGTCGCTGCAGCACCGGCGAGTACATGAAGCTGGTGGCGTAGCCGACCCGCTGGCCAGCCTCGTCGTAGACCATCCAATCCTCGTGGACCGGCGCGTGCACCTTGGGCGGGATCAGCCCAGCCTCGCCGTAGACGCGATCGTAGTCCTCCCAGTCGACCACCAGCCCGCTCATCCGCCAGCGTGACGTCTTGTCGGCCATCTCGCGCTCGAGCGCGCGTCGCCCGATAAAGGCGCGGTCGTCATCGGCCAGTCCCTTGAACATCCACGACCAGCCGAGCTCGAGCGGGGTGGACCGATGGGCGTCGTTGAAGGCGAATCGGCTGGAGTCGAAGTCGACCGCCAGCAGCAGCAGCCCTGCCTCGATGCGCAGCATGTACAGCGCCGCCAGTCCGAATGGCAGCACGCCGAGTCCTTCAGCTGCATCCCAAAGCCCGTCCCAGGCGGTGAGTGCGTCCGCCGCCTCGACCCACACCTCGTAGCCCAGGTCGCCGGTGTAGCCGGTGCGCGAGACAGTCACCGGCACCCCGCCGATCTGACCGGGGGTCAGCGCGAAGAACGGTGTCGAGGCGACGCTCGGCACCAGCTGGGCGAGCAGCTGACGAGAACGCGGCCCCTGCACCGCGATCGTGCCGATCTGGCTGCTGACGTCTTCGATGCCCACCTCCAGGCGCCCGATCCGGTCGGCGAAGTAACCGAAGTTGGGCTCGGCACTGGTGAGCAGGTACTCATCGGGCGCCCGGTGCTGGATCACCCCGTCCTCGATCACGAAGCCACGGTCGTCGAGCCAGGTCGTGTACTGAGCGTGGCCCGGGGGGCAGGCGCGGATGTCGCGGGCCAGCATGCCGCCCAGGAAGCGCTCCGCGTCGCGTCCCGCGATGCGGTACTTGTAGAGCGGCGACGTGTCGAAGATGCCCGCGGCGCTGCGCACCGCGAAGTACTCGAACTTGTCCGATTCCTGGTAGCGGTTGGCTGCCAGGTGCCCGGCCCAGTGGCTCCATAGCCCCGTCTCGTTGAGGGCGCTGGTGCGCGCGTGGAACGGCGTCGGGCGAATCATCCGCCGGAACCCTAGCACCGCCGACGCGACAGCCGAGCTGTCGCGCGCGTCGCGATGCTCGAGTTGCACGCTCGAAAGAGAACGGGCGTGCTATTTTGGAGCGCATCATGCTGACCGACCGGCCCACGACCCCGACGGACGCCATCGAGGCCCTCCTGGCCGATTCCGCTCTGCAGCCGCTCGTGGCGGCGCATCGGGTCCTTGAGCCGCGCCCGCCCCGCCACGCACCCTGGCCGGAGGGACTCGACCCGCGACTGGCGGACGCCCTCCGCTCCCGGGGGGTGGAGGCGCTCTATACGCACCAGGCCCAGGCCCTCACGGCGATCCGCGCCCGTCGCAACGTGTGCGTGGTCACGCCAACCGCGTCCGGCAAGACGCTCTGCTACAACCTGCCGGTCCTGGACGCCGTCGCCCGCGACCCGACGGCGCGGGCGCTCTACCTGTTCCCCACCAAGGCGCTGGCGGCCGACCAGCTGGTCGAGCTGCGTGCGCTGGCCGACGCCGCCGAGCTGGACCTCAAGACGCACACCTACGACGGCGACACGCCGCCCAGCGTGCGGTCGGTGGTTCGCGCCGCCGGCCAGGTCGTGATCACGAACCCGGACATGCTCCACGCCGCGATCCTCCCCCACCACACCAAGTGGTTCAAGCTGTTCGAGAACCTGCAGTTCGTGGTCATCGACGAACTGCACACCTATCGCGGCCTCTTCGGCAGCCATGTGGCCAACGTCATCCGCCGCCTGCGTCGGATCACCCGCCACTACGGCGCAGACCCGGTCTTCATCTGCGCCAGCGCCACGATCGCCAACCCGCGCGACCTGGCCGAGCGGATCCTGGAGGCGCCGGTCGAGTTGGTCGACGATAACGGCGCACCGTCCGGTCGCAGGCACATCCTCGTCATCAATCCGCCGGTCGCCAACGAGCAGCTCGGCATCCGCGGCTCCGCGCTGCTGACCGGACAGCGCGTGGCGGAGCGCCTCATTTCCGGGGGCGTGCAGACGATCGCCTTCGCGAAGTCACGCACCTCGGTGGAGGTGCTGACGACCTACCTGCGCGAGACCTTTGCGCCACCGCCTGGTCACCCGCACACGATCCGGGGCTATCGGGGCGGCTACCTGCCGAACGAGCGGAAGGAGATCGAGCGCGGCCTGCGCGACGGCCGGGTGCGAGGCGTGGTCGCCACCAACGCGCTCGAGCTGGGGATCGACATCGGCGGCCTGGACGCCGCCATCAGCATCGGCTACCCGGGCACCATCGCTTCGACCTGGCAGCAGATGGGCCGCGCAGGTCGCCGGGTCAGCACCAGCCTGTCGGCGCTGATCTGCTCGTCCGCCCCGATCGACCAGTTCCTGGCGGCCCACCCCGAGTACCTCTTCGACACCTCGCCGGAGCACGGCCTCGTCAACCCGGACAACCTGCATGTGCTCCTCAACCATCTGCGTGCCTCGAGCTTCGAGCTGCCGGTGCCTGCCGCCGAGCGGTTCGGCATCGAGGAGACGCCGGCGCTGCTCGACGTCCTCGAGGAGGACGGCTACCTGCGCCGTGCCCAGGACGACCGGTACTACTGGAGCCACGAGAACTTCCCGGCCAGCTCGTTCTCGCTGCGCAGCGGTGCGCCGGAGAACGTCGTCATCGTCGACACATCGGGTGACCGCCACCGGGTGCTTGGCGAGGTGGACCTGTTCGCCGCGCCCCTCCTCGTCCACGAGAAGGCGATCTACATCCACGAGGGCGTGCAGTTCCACGTTGATCGCCTGGATTGGGATGAGCGGAAGGCCTATGTCACGCGCACCGACGTCGACTACTACACCGATGCCGACCTCGGCATCACCCTGAAGGTGCTCGAGGTCTTCGACGAGACGGATCAGCCGCCTGCCGGCGAGCGACAGCGCGGCGAGGTGATGGTCGCCTGGAAGGTGACCATGTTCAAGAAGATCAAGTACCACACCCACGAGAACGTGGGGTGGGGCTCAATCAGCCTCCCCGAGCAGGAGATGCACACCACCGCCTGCTGGCTCATTCCGCCGGCAGAGCTCGTGAACCGCTATGACCGCGACACCCTCGACGGGGCGCTCATCGGCCTGGCGCGCGTCGCCCGCACGACCGCATCCCTGTTGCTGATGTGCGATCCGCGCGATCTCGGGGTGCTGGCCCAGGTGCAGGCACCCTTCACCGGCCGTCCGACGCTATACGTGTACGACGCCGTGCCGGGCGGCGTGGGCCTGACCGAACGGCTCTACACGCTCACCGACGAGCTGGTGCGAGCGTGTCGCGAGGCCGTCGATTCCTGTCCCTGCACCGATGGCTGCCCCGCCTGCGTCGGCCCCGCCATCGAAGTTGGTTCGCGCGGCAAGGCGACCGTCTCCGACCTGCTGGCCGGACTCTCCTGACCGATGCGCACCCTCGCCGATCGACTGGCGGAGATGCGCAGGGAGCGGGGAGTGGAGGCCACGCCACGCCCGGCGCGGCCACCCGACAATCGCCCCGAGGTCCTTGCCCGCTGGTTCGGGGCGCGCCTGCAGATTGCATCGGATGGCGCCGCGGTCGTCGTCGAGCGCCGGGTCGCGCTCCCGGCAGCGACCATTGCGAACCTCGTCGACCTGCCATCAGCCGGCTACTTCGACACCGAGACGACGGGTCTGTCGACCGGGGCCGGGACGGTGGTCTTCCTGGCCGGCCTCGGCCACCTCGAGGGCGGCCACCTGGTCGTCCGACAGCTGCTCCTCCCCGACTACCCCCATGAGGCGGCACTGCTCCGTCTCGTCTCCGGCGAGCTGGCGGCGCTGCCCAGGGTCGTCACCTACAACGGCCGGGGCTTCGACCTGCCGCTCCTTATCACGCGGCTGACGGTGCACCGCCTCTTTCGCGAGATGGCCGCCCTGCCCGCGCTCCACGACGACCTGCTGCCCGTTGCCCGCCGCCTGTACCGAAGGCCGCTCGGCGGAGCGCGACTGGCAGACGTGGAGTCGGGCGTGCTTGGCGTGATCCGCACCTCCGACTGCCCCGGTAGCGAGGTCCCGTCGCGCTACTTCGGCTACCTGCGCGGCGGCTCGCCTGACCTCTTGACCGATGTCCTCGATCACAACCTGCAGGACATCGTCTCGCTGGCCCTCCTGGAGGGCGAGATCGTGCGGATGCGCGCCGGCGGCTGGCGCGATGCGCCGGTGCTCGATCGGCACGGGATGGCTGTCGAGCTGCTGCGCCACGGCGCGAGCGAGGAGGCGCTGGAAGTGGTCGAGGCGGCGATGCTGCCTGGGGTTGACCAGGATCGGGCTCATTCGCTTCGACGGATTGCGACGCGATTGTTGATCGGCGCGGGACAGGTGGACCGAGCAGAGGAGCTGTGGACCGCCGCCACACGTCGCGCCTCGACCGATGCCGCCGCGGCCTGGCTCGAGGTGGCGCGCATCCGCGAGCGGCACCGTGGCGATCTGCACGGAGCGCTGGAGGCGGCGCTGACGAGCTCTCGTGTGCTCGACCTGGCCTTCGCGCTCGGCCGTGGAGGCGGGATGCTGGAGGTCGGTCGCGTGCGGCTGCGGGTGGATGCGCGGCTGCGCAGGCTTCGGCGGTGGGTCGCCGCCGCCGACCGTCGCGCAGCCCGCGTACCTCGCGTGGCCTGAGCCAGGCTGGAGCGCCTAGCGCCGTTCCTCGAGGACTTCGGCGACGACCAGCATCGCTCCCTCCGCCCGCTGCCGAAGGGAGCCGGCGTCGGCACGCCGCCGCCGCTCTCCGGCGAGCAGGAAGGCGGCGAAGATGTCTCCCGCCCCAACGCTCGGGACCGCGTCGACCCGCCGCGGGACAGGGAGATGCTCGCCCTCTATCCAGACGCCGCGCATCCCATCCGTCACAACCAGCTCCGGTCGTGTGCCGAGCTGGCTGCGCCGCGCAGCCAGCTGGTCCGCCGGTTCGGCAGCTTCTCCGAGCAGGTCCTCGCGGCTGGCCACCACCAGGTCGAACGCGGTGAGTGCCGCAACCAGTCCCGGCGCCAGCGCGGAGAGCGGACGTTGCCGGACCTCGCCGTCGGTGGCACGCGAGCGCAGGAAGCCCTGCAGGATGGCGCCGCGCGTCGATCCCGCGCCGAGGAGGGCCACGTCCTCAGGCGCAATCTCGTCAGCGATCGGCGCCACGAGGATGGCCCTCGGCGCTGGGGCCGAACCGAGGTCGCCAACCTGGATCGGAGCTCCTGACTGCTCGAGCCAGAGACGCCTCCCCCCGGGAGAATCGCGATGGATGAAGGTCGCGGTGGCGGCCGCCTGACTGGCATCGAGCCCGGCCGTGAGGCGGCGAAGCTCGTCGAGCCCTGCCCGCGCCTCCGGCTCGGGTCCGGCGACGGTCACGACCGCCACGCGCAAGCCCCGTGGGGTGGCTGCCCGGGCGATGTGCAGGACCGATCCTCCGGGAACGGAGGATCCATCGGCGAAGCGGTCGACGGTCAGGCCGCCGATCACGAGCAGGTCGGGCCGTCCGGCTATCATCGGGCCATCATGAAACTCTTCTTCTACGAGCTGCACGAGGGAGCCACCGACCTGCTCACGGATGTCGTGCTGGTCAGCGACAAGGAGTACGCGCCCGAGGCGTTCGCCTCACTCGTGCTGGCCGCCAGGGCAGCGGTGGTAGATACCTTCGAGGAGGACACGCTGGTCGAGGCCATCGCCCGCGAGCTGGAGCGCACCCATGGGTTCACCTACGCCGCGGACGAGAAGCTGACGGCCAGCATGAGCGTGGGCATGGACGAGGCCGACACGTACCTGGTCGAGACAAGCGACGAGTTCCGCAGCGTCATCGCCGAGGTCGACCTCTCGTCGTAGACGGCCTCCCGCCCTCAGCGGGCGACGTTGAACAGCACTTCGATCACGTCCCCGTCGCGCACCGGATACATCTTTCCCTCGGATCGCAGCAGCCCGCGCTTGCGGGCCTCCGCCATGCTCCCGCACGCGATCAGGTCGTCGTAGGTGACCACCTCGGCGCGGATGAAGCCACGCGCCAGGTCGGTATGGATTGCCGCGGCGGCGTCCACCGCCGTCGCGCCGCTGCGCAGCGTCCAGGCCCGGCACTCGTCCTCGCCGGCGGTGAAGAACGAGAAGAGCCCGAGCAGCGCGTAGGTGAGGTGGATGACGCGGCCGCGGCTGGGTTCCGCGATCCCCAGGTCCTCCATGAAGAGCGCTGCATCGGCCTCGGAGAGCTGGGTGAGCTCCGCTTCGATCTTGCCCCCGAGCGCCGCCACGTCCGTCTGGGGCCGGGCGTAGCGCTTTCGCCCGGCGGTCTCGAGCTCCGCGGCGGCTGCGAGCTGGCCCTCATCGACATTGAGCACCACCAGCACCGGCTTCTGGGTCAGGAACCGATACCCGCGCAGGCGCAGCTCGTCATCGTCCGTCAGGGCGACCGCACGCAGGGGTTGCCCGGCTGACAGCTCAGGCTCCAGGCGCGCAAGGAGAGCCTCCTCCTGGGCGTTCGCCTCCCTCTCCGCCGGCGGGCCGTGGCGGCCCGAGTTACGCAGCTTCTCCAGGCGCTTCTCGATCACCATCAGGTCGGCGATTACGAACTCGAGGTCGAGCGCCTCGACGTCACGCCATGGCTCCGGCGGGCCGTCGGCCCCACCGGCTTCGAAGGCGCGGGCAACGTGCAGCAGGGCATCGGCATTGCGGACCAGGGCCAGCACGTCGGGGTTGATCGTCCCTTCACGCGTTGCGCCGGCAGGGATGGCCACGTCGACGTAGGTGACGTCGGCCGGTGTCGTCTTTCGCGGGTGGAACAGGTCGGCGAGACGGCCGAGGCGCTCGTCGGGCACCTTGACCACGCCCATGTTCGGTGCCGCCCGTCCGCCGGAGTAGCCCCCGGTGTCGGCATGGGCACCGGTCAGGGCATTGAAGACGGTCGTCTTGCCGCTCCCCGGCAGCCCGACGATGGTGACCTGCACCGGCTAGTACCCGGCCTCCAAATCGACCACGTTCTCCAGGGGCTCACCCGCAGCGAATCGCCGGAGGTTGGCGACGAACAGGTCGAGCGAGCGGTCCACCACCCGGTCACTCGACCACGAGGTGTGCGGCGTGATGATCAGGTTCGGCGTGCCATACAGCGGTGAATCCGGCGGCAGCGGCTCCTCGTTGAAGACGTCGAGCACCGCTCCGCCGATCCAGCCGGACTCGAGTGCCCGGCGGAGCGCCAGCTCGTCGAGCAGCCGGCCGCGGGCGATGTTGATCAGCCACGCGTGCTCAGGCATCTCCTGCAGCTGGGCGGCGCCGATCAGCCCGGCCGTGTCGTCGGTCAGCGGCGCGGCCACGACCACGATGTCGCTGCGGCGCAGCAGCTCGTCCAGCTGATCGAGGCCCAGCAGCTCGACATTCGCCGCGTCCCCAGCGCCGCGGTCCGGGTGGCGCCGGGTGGCAAGCACCGTCGCCTCGAATGGCGCCAGCAGGCTGGCGATCTCGGAGCCGATGCTGCCGAACCCGACGATCCCGATCGTCATGCCACCCAGCTCGGTCGCGCGCAGCGGCTGCCACGTCTGCTCGCGCTGCAGCTCGAGGAGCTGCGGCAGTCGCCGTGCAATGGCCAGGCACATCATCACCACGTACTCGGCGATCGGCCGGGAGAAGACACCTCGCGCGTTCGTCACGATCAGCCCGCGCTCGCGGACCGCGGGGGTCGCCACGCGATCCACGCCGGCCGAAAACGAGTGGATCCACTCCAAGCGGGGAGCGCGGGCGATGATGTGGTCGAGCACCGATGCCGGCACACCGCCTCGCAGCAGCACGCGCGCGGCCGCCAGGGCGGCCTCCGCATCATCGTGGACCAGCCCCTCCCGCGACATCTGCACCACGCGCGCGCCGGGCACCGTCTCGATCTGAGCGGCGTGATCGGCCGAGAGCGGGGCGCCGAAGATCGGGGTCGCCAGGATGACGATCTCGTCGGTCAGCTGACCTGCTCCTTGGTCCGGCGCCTTCCGATCCTGTCGATCCAGCGCTGTGGGTTGCGGATCTCATCGAGGTCCGGCAGGTTGGCGGGACCCTCCCACACCTGGTTCAGGAAGGCGCGATCGTGCGTGGCCAGGACGGCGGTCACGAATCGCTCCCCGGCTGCGTACTGCTCCATCTTCAGGTCGAGGCCGGTCAGGCGCATGATCGCCCGCTCCAGGGCTCCGCGCGCCTCGTTGCGGCGCTCGAATCGCTCGTGGAGCTTGACGAAGCCGGGCAGCAGCTTCTCGCCGGCGTCGTTCATGACGTGGTTCGAGTAGCCCTCCAGCAGCGACATCAGCGCCTGGGTGCGGCGGAAAGTGCTCAGCTGGGCGGGCGTCATCATCCGCTCCAGCCAGTGTCCATCGCGGCCCCGCAGCGCGACCCGCAGTCGCCGGCCGAGTCCGTCAGTGTCCGTCGCCATCTGCTCGATCGCCTCGCCGACCGATGCGGCGAAATGGTCGCGCAGCCAGGGGTACGCCTCGAACTCGAAGGCGTGGGTCGCCTCGTGCAGCGCGATGAAGGTGCGGAACTCACCCAGCGGAACGCCGAGCGTCGCCGCGGTGGCCCTGATGTTCGGCTCTACGAAGTTCAGGCGGCCACGGGCGGCAGGCGCCGCGGCGAGCAGGCTGACGTCGTACTGGCCGAGCACCTTGCGCGCCAGGAACGCCATCAGCAGTCCGAGCTGCTGGTTGCCCAACGACCGGTTCAGGATCCGGGCCAGGGCGCGGCCGGGCGTATCGGCTCCGGTGGTCGCCTCGTTGATGATCCGCTCCACCCGACCGAAGAGCTGCTCGAAGGTCGCCAGGTTGAGGTCGATCCACTCGAATCGATCGACGACCGCCGGCGTCTCGAGCGCGCGAGGCAGGTCGGCACCGATCGCCTCGGCCACGA
>JBKKBV010000154.1:0-3245 GCA_046713375.1 Candidatus Limnocylindria bacterium | reverse complement strand
GCGAGCAGGGCAGTTCCGGCCACCGAGGCGAGGACCTCCCAGCGGTTCAGCCGAAACGAAAGGACCAGCCACGAGCCGATCCGGCTCCCGCAACGGCCTCATCGGGGCGCGAACGGCCGGAGGCCAGGTAGCCGAGCACGACCTCTTCGAGCGATGCGGGGCGAAGGTTCGCTCCCTCAGAATGGGTTGATCCTCGGATCAGGGTCAGGCGCTCACCTGCGGGGCCACCGAACGAGCCAATCGCCTGGCCATCCCGGGTTGCGGCCGCATCGGTCGCAAGCCAGTGCGTCGCCAGTGCGTCGGCCACCGTGTCGTGCAGGAGGATGCGTCCCACGCCCAGGACCACCAGCCGGTCACATGCCTGCTCGACGTCGGTGACGATGTGGCTGGAGAGGAGCGCGGTGGCGCCGTCGGAACGGACCGCATCGGTAAGGACGTGCAAGAACTCGCGCCGGGCCAGCGGGTCGAGGCTGGCGAGCGGCTCGTCCAGGAGGAGGATCCTGGCGCGTGTGCCGAGTGCGAGGGCCAGCGCCACCTGGGCCTGCTGGCCGCCCGAGAGTGACTTCGCGCCCTGGTTAGCGGGGATGCCGAGCTCATCGAGTCGCCGCCGCGCATAGGCCCGATCAAAGTCGGGTCGCAGCTGCACTGCCAGGTCCAGGTGGTCATCCACGCTCAGTCCGTCGTACAGCGCCGGGGACTGGGGGACGTAGCCAATGAGCCCCAGCACGCTGGATCGATCCTTCCACGGATCGATCCCGGCCACCGTCACCCCGCCGCGCGTCGGTCGCTCGAAGCCGACCCAGGTCTTGATGAGGGTCGACTTGCCTGCTGCGTTCGGCCCGACCAGGGCGGTGATGCCTCCCTCCGGAATGGCGAGGTCGATCCCCGTCAGGGCCCAGGTGCGTCGCCCGTAGCGCTTGGCCAGGTCGTGCGCCTCCAGTACGGGCACTCTGCTCATGACTCTTCGCTCGGAACTGGCGCATCCTCGCTCGCCGCACGCGCAGGTCGCGCTGCATACAGGATCAGAGCTCCAAGGCCGATTGCCACGGCCGGACCGACCCACTCCATCGGCACGTTGTCGACTCCGCCGGAGAGGAGCATCAGGCCGAGGCCGAGAACCAGCAGTCCGCTGATGAACGAGAGGAGGTCGACCGGGTGACGCGCCATCAGTTGATCCCTCGCAGTTCCTCAAGGACGCGCCCCCGCAGATCCTCGATGACGAGGACGTCGCCGATCCCGCCCTGCAGGTCGAGGACGTAGGTTGGGCCGTCGACGTAGTGACGGACGTATCGGTCGTCCAGGCTGGTACCGGCGTCGTACGTATCGAAGAATGTCACTTGCCCGGCGCCGACCCTGGCGCGCAAATCGACCGATGCATGGGGCGGCAGGATGATCACCAGCTGGCCGATCGCCACGCTGGCGGCGATGTGGACCGGCTCCGCGCCAATCCTCAGGTCGGTCAGGTCGAGGGTCAGCGTTCCACCCATCAGGCGGTACTCCTCGCGCAGCTCAGCCGCGTTCGCGGGCGTGAAGCGCGGGACGCCGACCCCTCCCTCGAGCGGAGCCGTGATGAAGCTAGCCGTGACGGCCAACGGCAGGAGCAGCAGAGACAGCAGGATCAGGATCCTGGCTCGCCCCCACCAGGCGCCGATCACGAGGCCGATTCCCGTTACGGCCAAAGCAACCCCGAAGAACTGTCCGGGCGAGACCGCAACCTCGGCAATGTTGCTAACGAGGGCCAACAGGCCGATTGCCAGCAGCAGACCGGCCATGACATACCAGGCGAGCGGTGATCGTGGGCGGGGGGGAGCCTTGGTCACGGGCGCGGCCGGTTGTGCGGCGATCGTCGCTTCGGCGGGCTTCCCCACCGCAGGCGCCGCGGCCACGCCGGCCGTTGCCGGGGCAGTCTCGCGGCGGCGAATCAGCAGGTAGCCAACCACGATGACGGCCACGGCCCAGAACACCACGGGATCCATGCCCGGCAGAGGTCCGATGTACAGGTTGTCCGAGCCGTCGAGTGGCCCGCCGATCTGGAAGGTGGAGATGATGAAGAGCGCCAATATGACGACCGCAATCCAGCCGATGCGTTGCGGCGTGAGCCCAATCCGACGGAGGAGGGCCTCAGCGGAAGACATGTCCTGTCCCTCGGCGGGCATCAGCAGCCACGCGACGAGGTAGAGGACCAGGCCGGCGCCGCCGAAGATCATCAGTCCAACGAAGGCGATGCGGATCAGGAGCGGATCGATATTGAAGTAGTCGCCGAGGCCCCCGGCCACGCCGCCAAGCACACGATCACTTGTTCGTCGTCGAAGGAGGCGCGGCGGGGCGCCGGTGCGTTCCGACCGCTGGCTTGTCATCGCAACGATCATCCTCCGTTGGCCCGAGGCTGCCCATCGGGGAGCACCCTGAAACAACCCTGAGCGGGGAGCGAGATCAGGTCAGGGTCCTCCCCGATCGTCGGGACGACGGACGTGTGCGAACATGCCCGGGATGGCACAGGTTGGGGTCAGGCGAGGAAGGGGAGAGCTGGCCGGCTCCGCTCGTCCGCGATTGGAGCGCAGCCGGAGCGACCGCGTCATCGGTGGCGTGGCGGCCGGCATCGGCAACCACCTGGGCGTCGAGCCCATCTTCGTGCGCTTCGCATTCGTGGCGCTCAGCCTCGCGCTCGGATTCGGTGTCGTGGTGTATCTGCTCGCGTGGCTGCTGGCCCCCGAGGAGGCGGTCGATGCCGAGACTGCGCCTCGACGAGGCCCGCTGGTCCGGCCCACGCTCGGCCAGGCACTGGGTGGAGCGCTGATCCTGGGGGGCGTGTTCCTGCTCGTGTTCGTCAGCGGCTTCTGGTTCGGCGAGACCCTGGCGTGGCCCGTCTCACTGGCCGCCATCGGCTTCGCCATCCTGTGGGCCCGCTCGGGCGATGAGCGCGGGGGACGTTGGCCGCTCGACGCGGTGCTCACCCGGCGCGTCTCGCTGCTGCGGCTGGCCATCGGAATCTCCCTGATCGTAGGCGCCATGGCCATCTTCCTGGGCTACAACGCCTCGCTCGATGTCGCCGGGCCGATGGTGTTGGCCGCGCTGGTCGCGATCGGCGGGCTCGGACTCATCCTTGGGCCGTGGGCCTGGAACCTGGTCCGCGAGCTGATCGAGGAGCGCAGCCAGCGCGTGCGGACCGAGGCGCGCGCGGAGATGGCAGCGCACCTCCACGACTCGGTGCTGCAGACGCTGGCGCTCATCCAGCGCTCGCCGGC
>JBKKBV010000153.1:0-10513 GCA_046713375.1 Candidatus Limnocylindria bacterium | reverse complement strand
CCGACCAGGCGCGAGACGGCGAACTTCTCCATGTACTCGCTCATGTCGATCCGCACCATGGCGCTCTCGTCGTCGAAGAGGAACTCGGCCAGCGCACGAGCCAGCTCGGTCTTGCCGACCCCGGTGGGGCCGAGGAAGATGAATGAGCCGATCGGCCGCTTGGGGTCCTTCAGACCGGCGCGGGCACGACGGATGGCGTCGCTGATGGCGATCACCGCCTCGTCCTGCCCGATCAGCCGCTCGTGCAGCCGCTCCTCCATGTGCAGCAGCTTCTCGGTCTCGCCTGCCATCAGGCGGTTGACCGGGATGCCGGTCCAGCGGCTCACCACCTCGGCGATGTCCTCGGCGTCGACCTCCTCCTTGAGCAGAAGCGAGCCTGATGACTTCAGGTCGTGCAGGCGCTGCTCCTGCTCAGCGAGCTGCTGGGTGAGCTCGTTGGCGCGGCCATATTTCAGCTCCGCGGCACGCGCGTAGTCGGCGGCGCGCTCGGCCGCCTCGATCTCCGGGGTCAGCTTCTCGAGCTGCTCGCGCGTCTCGCGGATGGCGGCCACCACCTCCTTCTCGCGCTCCCAGGCGGCCTTCATGGCATCGCCCCGCTCGCGCAGGTCGGCCAACTCCTTCTCCAGTGCCTCGAGGCGTGCCTTCGAGGCGGTGTCCTTCTCCTCGCGCAGCGCCTCCCGCTCGATCTCCAGCTGCATACGGCGCCGATCGACCTCGTCCAGCTCGGCCGGCATGGAGTCCATCTCCATCCGTAGCCGGGAGGCCGCCTCGTCGACCAGGTCGATCGCCTTGTCGGGCAGGAAGCGCTCGGTGATGTACCGATCGGAGAGGACCGCGGCGGCGACGAGCGCCGAATCGGTGATGCGCACCCCGTGGTGCACCTCGTACCGCTCGCGCAGGCCGCGCAGGATGCTGATGGTGTCCTCCACCGATGGCTGGTCGACGATGATCGGCTGGAAGCGGCGCTCCAGGGCGGCGTCCTTCTCGATGTTCTTGCGGTACTCATCGAGCGTCGTCGCGCCGATGGCGTGCAGCTCGCCGCGCGCCAGCATCGGCTTCAGCATGTTGGCGGCGTCCATGGCGCCCTCGGCGGCCCCAGCCCCCACGACGGTGTGCAGCTCGTCGATGAACAAGACGATCTGACCCTCTGCCGCCGCCACCTCCTTGAGGACCGCCTTGAGCCGCTCCTCGAACTCGCCGCGGTACTTGGCGCCGGCCACCATCGCGCCCAGGTCCAGCGCCACAACCCGCTTGTCACGCAGCCCCTCGGGGACGTCGCCGCGCACGATTCGCTGGGCGAGGCCCTCGGCGATCGCCGTCTTGCCGACCCCCGCCTCACCGATCAGGACGGGGTTGTTCTTGGTGCGGCGGCTGAGCACCTGGATGACGCGGCGGATCTCCTCGTCACGGCCGATCACCGGGTCGAGCAGGCCTTTGCGAGCGGCCTCGGTCAGGTCGCGGCCGTACTTCTCCAGGGCCTCGTAGGTCGCCTCGGGATTCTCGCTGGTCACTCGTTGGTTGCCTCGAATGCTGGTCAGCGCCTCAAGGACCGATGCGGCCTCGATGCCCAGCCCGCGGAGCAGCTGCTGGGCCGGGTTGCCGGCAGCATCCTCGATGATGGCCAGCAGCAGGTGTTCGGTCGAAACGTACTCATCATGCATGCGCTCGGCCAGCGGATGCGCGTCGGAGAGGATGCGCCGCGTGTCGTTGCCAAGCGTCAGTTGACCGCCGCCACTCACCTTGGGCAGCTTTGCGAGCTCGTTCCGGACGGCGCTGGCCACGGTTGCCGGTTCCTTCCCCATCCGCTCGATGACCGCGGAGACGACGCCGTCCGGCTGGTCGACCAGCGAGAGCAGCAGATGGAGGGCGGTCAGCTCGGGGTGTCCCTCGCCCTCCGCCAGCGACTGTGCGGCGGCGATCGCCTCGGTGGCACGCGTGGTGAAGCGCTCGGTGCGCATTACTGCACCTTCCCTGCCTGGCGGGGATCGGCCTGCGGGTGGGTGCCGAGGACCTTCGCCAGCTCTTCGCGAGCCTCCTCATCAAGCGCTGGCAGCACAAGCCTGGTCCTGACCACGAGGTCGCCCTTCCCGGACCCGCCACGCTTTGGCAGGCCGCGGCCGGGGACATGGATCTCCTGCCCATTCTGGGTGTTGGGTCGAACCCGGAGCTTGACGCTGCCGTTGGGGGTCGGGACCGGCACTTCGGCGCCGAGGAGGGCCTCAGCCAGCGTCAGTGGCAGCTCGGTGACGAGGTCGGCGCCGCGTCGCTCGAAGCGGGGGTCGGGTTTCACACGGACCGTGATTACCACGTCGCCGGCGGGACCGCCGTCGGGTGGCTTCATTGCGCCACGCAGCCGGATTCTGGCGCCGTCGCTCACTCCTGCCGGGATGGTTGCCTGCAACCGGCGCCCGTCGACGCTCACCATGCGCTCGGCGCCGTTGGCGACCTCCGCGAGCGTCACCTCGGCGGTGGCGTGCGCCTCCGAAGGACGGCCCACTGCCCGAGGAGCGGTGCGGCGGTCGTTGAACTCGAAGACCTGGTCGAATCCGCCGGAGGTGGAGCGACCCGCGCCGAACGGCGAGCTTTCGCCGCCGAAGAAGGCGCGGAAGAAGTCGCTGAAGCCGCCCAGGTCCTCCGCATTGACGCGGCGCGTCTCCCAGCGGACACCGCCCGGTGCCCCGCCGAAGCCGGCCCAGTCGGTCGCGCCACCGGGGAAGCCGGCGTTGTCGTAGGCCTGCCAGTTGGCTCCCAGCTCGTCGTATCGGCGGCGCTGCTCGGCGTCGGAGAGGACGGCGTTCGCCTCGTTCGCCTCCTTGAATCGACGCTCGGCGTCGGCGTCGCCGGGGTTCTTGTCGGGATGGAGCTCGCGTGCCAGACGGCGGTAGGCCTTCTTGATCTCAGCCTGCGTCGCCGTCTTCGGCACGCCAAGGACACCGTAGTAGTCCCTGTACTCCATCTCCGAGGTGTGCCCTACCGTCTCCCGATCAGACGCCGCCCGCCGGCGGCTGCTCGGTCGGGATGTCCGGCGTTCCCGGCACCGGCAGCTCGGGGGTCGGCGCCTTGCGCCGCGGTGCGCGGGTCTTGGGCGGCGTGACGCGCTGCTGCCGAGCAGCCCGCTCCGCCTTGATGCGCGAGGCCGGTCGCGGTGCGCTGATGAGCGCCTCGGCCAGCACTTCGTCCATCGTCTCCACCGGGACCAGGCGCAGCTGGGTGCGGACCTCCTCCGGCACGTCGATCAGGTCCTTCTCGTTGCGCTTGGGGATGAGGACCGTCTTGACTCCTGCCAGGTGAGCCGCAAGCAGCTTGCTCTTGAGCCCGCCGATCGGGAGCACCCGACCACGCAGCGTGATCTCGCCGGTCATGGCCAGGTCGCGGCGCACGGGTCGCCCGGTGAGCAGCGAGGCCATGGCGGTGGCCATCGTCACTCCGGCGGACGGACCGTCCTTGGGAGTGGCGCCGGCCGGAACGTGGATGTGCAGGGTCTGCTTCTCGAAGACGGTGGGGTCGATCCCCAGCTCCTTCGTCCGCGCCCGGATGTACGACATCCCGGCTCGCGCCGACTCCTTCATCACGTCGCCGAGCTGTCCGGTCAGGATGAACTCGTCCTTGCCGTCCATCTTGGTGGCCTCGACCTGGACGATGTCGCCGCCGGCATCGCTCACCACCAGCCCGGTGGCCATGCCCACCTGGTCCTCGGCGTCGAGCTCGCCGTAGTCGAAGCGGGCAGGGCCTAGGTACGTCTCCAGGTCCTCCGGCTTGACGACGACCTTGACCGATGCGTCGGCCACCACCTTGCGAGCGACCTTCCGCGCGACGTTGGCGAGCTCCCGCTCCATGTTGCGGACGCCCGCCTCATGCGTGAAGGCCTGGATGAGGCGGACCATCGCCTCCTCGCTGATCTCCAGCTGCTCGGCCGTCAGCCCGTGGTTCTCGAGCTGCTTGGGCATCAGGAAGCGCTGCGCGATGCGGAGCCGCTCGAGCTGGGTATAGCCAGGCAGCTGGAGGATCTCCATCCGGTCGCGCAATGCGGGCGGGATGGTGTCCACCATGTTGGCGGTGGCGATGAAGAGGACCCGAGACAGGTCGAACGGCACCTCCAGGTAATTGTCCTGGAACGTGTTGTTCTGCTCGGGGTCAAGCACTTCCAGCAGAGCCGATGAGGGATCGCCGCGGAAGTCCATTCCCACCTTGTCGATCTCGTCCAGCATGAAGACCGGGTTCGCGGACCCGGCCGTCTTGATGCTCTGGATGACCCGCCCCGGCAGCGCACCGATGTAGGTGCGCCGATGGCCGCGGATCTCGGCCTCGTCGTGGATGCCGCCGAGGCTCATCCGCACGAACTTGCGGCCCATGGCCCGGGCGATGCTCTTGCCGAGGCTCGTCTTGCCAACGCCGGGCGGTCCGACGAAGAGCAGGATCGGCGAACGGATCTTCTCGGCGAGCTTGCGCACCGCCATGTATTCGAGTATCCGCTCCTTGGGCTTCTCGAGTCCGTAATGATCCTCGTTGAGGACCTTCTCCGATTCGTCCAGGTCAAGTTTGTCATCGGTCTGAACGCCCCACGGCAGGCTCACCAGCCAGTCCACGTAGGTGCGGATGACGCCCTGCTCGGGGGAGGCGCTGGGGATCCGGTTGAGCCGGTCAACCTCCTTGAGCGCCTTCTCCTTGACGTCGTTCGGCATGGCCGACTCCTCGACCTTGGTCTTCAGCTCGCCCGCCTCGGCGACGGCCGGGTCGTCCTCGCCGAGCTCCTTTTGGATCGCCTTGAGCTGCTCGCGCAGGATGTACTCGCGCTGGGTCTTGTCCATCTCGGACTTGACTTCGCTCTGGATGCGACCCTTCAGCTCCAGCACCTCGATCTGCTTGGCCAGGAACTGTCCGACCATGCGCAGCCGCTCGGCGACGTCGATCGTCTCCAGCAGCTGCTGGCGTGCTTCGGTGGTCATGTCGGGGCTGTAGGCGACCATGTCGGCCAGCAGCCCGCCATCGGCGATGTTGCGGGCGGCGACCGCGACCTCTGGCGGCACCGATGCTCCCGAGCTCACGTACTGCTCGATCTGGCCCTGGACCGATGCCATCAGGGCCTCGACCTCCACGCTCTTCTCCTGGTCGTCGTCGATCAGCTCGACGCGAGCCTCGAGGTGCGGATCGGTCTGCACCAGGTCGAGCAGCCGGATGCGCTTCTGCCCCTGCACGATGGCCCGAATGGTCCCGTCCTGGAGGCGGATGACCTGGGCGATCTTGGCCAGGGTGCCGATGGAGTAGAGCTCGTCGACCGAGCTGACCTCCTCGGTCTCGTTGCTGCGTTGGGTGATGAGTGCCACCGGCTGCGAGGTGCGGACCGCGCGGTCGAGCGCCTTGACGCTCCGGTCGCGCCCGACCTGCAGCGGGACGATCATCTCTGGGAAGATCACCGTGTCGCGCAGGGCGACGAGTGGGAGCACCTGAATCTGCTCGACCTCAGGCTCGGTGTTCTTGTCATCCATGGTTTAGCTTCGTGTCCCTTCAGTCGAGGCGCTCACCGGCTCCGGCGCGTCCTCCTCGACGTATCGCTCGACATCGTCTCCATCGAACAGGTCGTAGACGCGGATCTTGCCGTCCGCCTCGAGCTGAAGGATGACCTTGACGCCCGCCAGGTTGACCCCCTGGCGTCGGGTGAGAAAGCGGATGATGCGCACCCGCCTGATATCGGCCTCCGAATAGAGCCGGAGGTTATTGCGGCGTTGTGGGCAGAGGAGTCCCTCCTCCTCATAGATCCGCAGTGTTCGCGGATGTACCTGGGCCAGTTCGGCTGCGATGCTGATGAAGTATCGCGGACGCTGTGGATCCCGGAGTGAGCTCATGAACCCTGCATAGTCAATGAATCTGGCAACGTGGCGATACCCTAAGGTCTATCAATACCGTTGTCAAGATCCCTAGCCAGTACGCAGCCACGCCCGCAACGCCTCCAGCCGGCTCTGAGCCCGTTTCTCTTCCCGGTTGGGGAGCTGACCGGGGCTGTAGCGCGCGATCTGGTAGGCGGCGACCAGGCGTCTGAATGAAGGACCTGCGAGGCCCTCGGCGCGGACGCGCGCGAGGTGAGCGGCCGGCGTCTCGTGCGCTCTGCGCGGCCATCGCCCATCTACCGCCAGCGCGTCGAGGGCCGCCAGGTATGCGCCCGTGGCATCGTCCTCGCCGCCCTTGCGGGATCTTCCCACTGCCTTGGCAGGCGCCGGCCCACTCGGCTCGGCGGCTGGGACGACGATCGCTCGCTCCTCGAACGCGGATTCCGAGGGATCTTCTCTCCGTCGCCGGCCGCGATAGCTCATCCAGATCAGCGCCCCAATGACGATCACGTCGAACAGGAACATTGAGGCGACGATGACGCTGAGGATGATGCCCGGCAGGTCCGAAGTCGCGCGCGAACCTGAAAGATCGAGCGTCGGCAGCCTCAGGCCCTCAAAGAGGCGAAGGTCGTCGGGAACCAATCCCTTCAACAGGTCCGCGACCACCGCTGCAAGCAGGAGGGCCGGCGCCGTCAGCAGGACCATGATCAGGATGAGCGTCTGAACCGGAACCACCATGACCCGGAACAGGCTGTCCGTGGCGATGCCCAGCAGGGCGGCCGAAGGGAGTGAGAGGACGACCAGCAGGAGCGTCACAACCACGATCATCACCAGCCATGTCCGATCGCCGCGCCAGTCGCTTCCGGATGAGAGGCGGAGCGCCTGGAGCCGTGCCAGGCCGATCGCCCCGAACGCCGAGCCGACGAAAAGGATGGTGCTGACAAACGCGGCGGCCGCGAAGTCCGCCTCCAACGGACCGCTTGCCGCCGCGTAGCCAATCAGCCACGGGATGGCAAGACCCGGCAATGCCCATCGCAGCAGCGGATCCTCGATGATCGCGTCGTCCTCGCGGAACCGGTGCGTCGCTCCCCGCCAGAAGGCCAGCCCCGCTGCCAACCAGCCGGGTGCATGCGCCGCCAGCGCCGCGGAGAGGTTGCCGTCGAGAAGCGACGCCCGGACGTTCTGATCGAGCAGCCAGCCAAACAATCCGGCCAACGCGATCAGCAACGGCAGCCCCACGGCCCCGCCGGTCTTTGACGTCCAGCGTCGACGATGACCCCAGGCGATGCCAGCCCCGACCAGCGCGCCCAGCTCCAGCGGCCCCACGTGTGAGACGTCGTGGGCCAGTGCCTGCAACGCTGCGTAGGCCACCGCCAGCCAGCTGCCCTCGGCCAGCGCGCGCGCCGCTGGAAGCAGGATCCTAAGATGCCAGGGTGACTGCATCTGGATTCATCCAGTTGGGCTCCACGGTTCCGCTCTTCACCCGCAGCCGCGCCTGCCGTGCCGCGCTGGCATTGCCTTTCGCATCCGGCCCGGTCGTGACGAGCTCCACCCCGAATCCCAGGCGGTGCATGTGGCGCAGCGCCGACAGATGGACGTGGGGATGGCGAGCGCTGATCAGGACAATCGCCGCATCCGGCGGGACGCGCCGGGTGAGCCACCCGAGAAGTGCCGTCAGCGACGCGGAGGGTACCGGTCCCGTGCGCGCCAGCAGCTCCCCAGCGCGCGGCAGCTGCGCGAGCGACGCGCGCGGCGCGAGCCACGCGAACTTCTGCGGCGAGCCGGCGTAGTTCGCGGCCGCCACGCCGACCGAGGCGCCATCGGCCAGCAGCCGTCGCACCAGCGAGGCGGCGACCACGTTGAGATCCTCGAAGATATCCTCGTCCCAAGTGAGCCAGCTGGGGCCGTCGATCGTCTGGACGTCGACCACAACCACGACCTCACGGGCCCGTGCCGGCTCGAGCCGGCGAGTGACCGTGCTGCCCAGCCTCGCGGTCGCACGCCAGTGGACGTGGCGCAGCGAATCGCCTGGCTGGAAGGGGCGGACCCCGGCGAAGAGGGCCGGGTCGACGCTGAGTGAGCGGCGTGCGCGGTGCTCGCCGAGCGGGCGCATCTCGTGCTCGGCGTAGCGCACGGCCGCCATCGCGGGCGCAACGATGAGCGTGTCGGCCCGTCCGACCTGGTCCTCGACTGCCATGCGGCCGAGGACGTCGCGGACCCGAAGGTCAACGGGCCCGAACCGGTAACTGCCACGCCGGAGGTCGTCCAGGTGGAAGTGACGGACGACGCGCTCATACCAGGCCAGCGCCCAGTCATTGCGAAGCCGGAGCGCTTGCTGTGAGGCATCGTCACGGTACATCTGCGGGCGCTCGCGGACGACAAGCGCGTCGCCGATGCGATCCTCGGCCGTGACCCATGGAAGCGGCAGCGGCTTCCGATTCCAGACGGTGATGTCGAGAGAGACGCTGTCGCCTGCGACGGAACGCTCGGTCCCAAGCGCCCGGGTGTACTCGACGCGTCGCATCCCAAAGCGGGACCACACGTTGGTGAGCGACCCGTAACCGATCGTCAGTGCGGCGATCAGCAGCACGCCGGGTGCGTCCGCCAGGGCTCCGACGACGGCCATTGCGCCCCCAAGCGCGATCCAGTTGCCCACGGCTATGCCCCCGGTACCTCATCGTCAGCCAGTGGGACCGGCACGCTGTCCATGACGTCCTGGACAACGCCGGTCACCGTTGCACCGCGGACCTCTCGATCCACTTCCAGCAGGAGCCGATGCTCGAGCACCGGGTGGGCCACGCGCTGGACGTCATCGGGCAGCACGAAGCCTCGTCCGTCAAGCAGCGCCCACGCCTGCGCGACGCGGTACAGGGCAACGCTGCTGCGCGGCGACGCTCCCAGCCGGATATCGTCGTGTTCGCGCGTCGCGCGCACCAGGGCGACCACGTAGCGCTCCACATCCTCCGAGACGTGAACGGTGCGGGCGATGCCGCGCAGGTTCAGCGCGTCCTGCGTCTCGATGACGGTGGCCACGTCCTCCAGCGGCTCGGCGGACGCCTGGTGGCGGCGTGCGATGCGACGCTCCGCTTCCTCGTCCGGATAACCCATCGTGATGCGCAGCAGGAAGCGGTCGAGCTGCGCCTCCGGAAGCGCAAAGGTGCCCTCCAGCTCAATCGGGTTCTGGGTGGCCATCACCAAGAACGGGTCCGGCAACGGCCTGGTCTGTCCGTCGACGCTGACCTGGCGCTCCTGCATCGCCTCCAGCAGCGCGGACTGCGTCCGCGGCGTGGCGCGATTGATCTCGTCCACGAGGAGGACGTTGGCGAACACCGGACCCGGGATGAAGCGGAACTCGCCCTTGTCCAGCACGCTTGAACCCGTCACGTCGGTCGGCAGCAGATCGGGCGTTCCCTGGACGCGGGCGAACGAGAGGCCCAGCGCCTGGGAGAAGGCACGGGCAAGGAGTGTCTTGCCGACGCCCGGTACGTCCTCGACCAATGCGTGACCGCCGGCCAGCAGCCCGGTGGCCAGCAGCCGCAGGGGCAGCTCCGCGCCAACCACCGCGCCGGAGATTGCCTGCTGGACCGATGCCAGGAAGCGTGCCCCTTCCGGCCTGTGGGTGGCGGCGGACGGAGCCGAGCCGCTCACTCCCCGATGAGCAGGCTGCGGAGCTCCGACTCGTGCTCCGCCGAGGTGACCGCCAGCAGCTTGTCGCCGGCACGCAGCGTGGTGTCCGCGCGGACGACGATGGCGTGCTCGTCACGCACCACCACCGCCACCGAGCTCCCCTCGGGAAGCTCGAGGTCACGCAGCACTCTGCCGATCACCGGTGAGTTCTCGTCCAGCTGCGCCTCGACGATCTGCACCTCGCCACCCTCCAGCTCCGCGAGATGCAGGAGATCGTGGATCGGGATCTCGTGCTCGATCAGGGCCAGGATGCTGCGGGTGGGGCTGACGGTGTCGTCGATCGCCAGGCGCCGGAAGAGCGCCTCGTTGCTGGGGTTGTTGACCCGCGCGATGGCCCGCGGCACGTTGAACTTCATCTTGGCCACCTGGCACGCGACGAGGTTGTCCTCGTCGTCGCCGGTCACGGCGGCCACCACGTCCGCGCGGGCCATTCCGGCCTCGGCCTGGTAGCGCCCTTCGCAGCCGTCGTTCGGGACCACGATGCTGCCAAGCTCGTCGGCGATCGTGCGGGCGCGGTTCGCGTCCTTCTCGATCATGACCACCTCGTGGCCGGCCGCCAGCAGCTCCTTGGTCAGGTAGTAGCCAACGTTCCCGCCGCCGATCACGACCACGTACACGTCAGCTGCCCTCGTCGCCGACGGCGCCCTTGTCGGCGGTGACGGGTTCGTCGCCGGACGCGGGTTCGTCGCCCGCAGCCTCGGCTTTGGCCGCCGCCCGGGAACCGGCCGGCGGTATGCCCTGGCGCGGCTCGGCGGTGGGAGGCTCGACGGCCCCGTTGGTCGCCTCGGCTCCCTGGGTCGCGGCCACGACCAGCGCATCGGCGAGGATCACCGTGCGGCAGATCGTCTCGAGGCCAAGGGTGCGATATGCCTCGGCACGCAGCGGGTCGTTGATCTTGGCGATGACGCGCGGAATGCCGAAGATGTGCTTCCCCAGCTGGGCTGACAGCGCATTGCGGTTGTCGCCCTCGCTGAGCGCCATCAGCAGGTCGGCGAGATCGG
>JBKKBV010000152.1:0-3110 GCA_046713375.1 Candidatus Limnocylindria bacterium | reverse complement strand
CCGGTGCCCTCAAGGCGGGGGACACGATGACCGCAGTCCAGGTCGCCGTGAACCTTGCTCGCGACAGCGTCTTTCGGCTCGCGATGCCGGTCGCCGAGGCCTGGATCAAGCGCGCAGAACGCATGCTTGAGGGCCTCCCGGAGAATCCCGGGCACGGTTGGGTCGCGGGAGTGCGGGCTGCCCTGGCATCGGTAGGCGGCAACAATGAGGAGTCAATTCGGCAGGCCACGCGGGCCGTCGAGATCGCGGAACGGCTGGGTTTGCGGGATCTCCGGGCATTCGCGATGGCCGGGAAGGCGGCGGGCCTGCTTGCCAGGGGCGACATCGAGGAGGGCCTGGCGCTGGCAGACGAGGCTGCGACTGCCGCGATCAGCGGGGAGCTGGCTCCGGGCGTGGCGGGCGGTGTCTTCTGCGCCACCATCGAGGCCTGCGCCGGGATCGGCGACGTGCACCGCGCGCTCGAGTGGACGGAGGCCCAGGACCGATGGTGCAAGCGCGAGGGCATCAACGGCTTCCCGGGCATGTGCCGACTCTTCCGTTCCGATGTGAAGCGGTTGCATGGCGCCTGGCCGGAAGCTGAGGCGGAGGCACGGCTGGCGTCAACCGAGCTGCTTGGCTACATCCCGGGCGCGGCCGGGTTGGCGCTGTACCAGGTGGGCGAGATCCGGCTGCGGCGGGGCGATCTCCCCGCTGCTGAGGAGGCGCTGTTGGGAGCACACGGGTTAGGGCAGGACACCGAGCCGGCGCTATCGCTCCTGCGACTCGCCCAGGGAAGGACGGCCGCCGCAGTTGAGTCCATCCATCGTGCCCTGACAGAGCCGGGCCGATCCTCGTGGCGTGCCCCATCGGACAGTGCCGTCTACAGATTGAGCATGCTGCCCGCGCAGGCCGAGATCCTGTTGGCCGCCGACGACGTCGCGGGGGCGAGGGCGGCCGCGGATGAGCTGATCGCGCTGGCGGAGCGGTTCCAAACACCCACCCCGCAGGCCAACGCCGCGTCCTCCGACGGCCTCGTCCTGCTTGCCGAGGGGCGGTTCTTGGATGCGGGCACGCGGCTTCGCGAGGCGATCGGGCTCTGGACCGGTGTTGACGCTCCATACGAGACGGCGCGCATGCGGTTGGCCCTGGCCGATGCCTACCGGCGAGAGAACCAGGACGATCGGGCGGTGATCGAGGCACGCACCGCGCGTGACGCGTTCGAACGCCTGGGAGCCGCGCCTGACCTCCGGCTGGCGGAAGCGATGCTCGCCGAGCTGGCGGGCGGTGCCGACGCCGCGCCGGTGGGCATGGCGACCGCCCGCACCGAGCGGGTCTTCATGTTCACCGACATCGTCGACTCGACGCGGTTGGCCGAGACGCTGGGGGACGAGACGTGGGACGGCGTCCTGCGCATGCACGACAGGACGCTGCGCGCGGCCGTTGCCGAGCAGGGCGGGGAAGAGGTCAAGGCCACCGGCGACGGGTTCTTCCTGGCGTTCGCCGATGCCGACCAGGCGATCGAGGCGGCGGTCACCATCCAGCGCCGACTTGCCGAGCAGCGTCGCGCGCAGGGGTTCGCGCTGGCGGTTCGCATCGGTATCCACGGCGCGGCGGCCAACCGGGTGGGGCTCGACTACGCGGGAACCGGCGTCAACCAGGCCTCGCGCATCGGCGCCGAGGCCATTGGCGGCGAGATCCTGGTGAGCTCCGCCACGCTGGCCCTCGCAAGGCATTCGTTCAGTGAGAGCGCTCGTCGCACGGTGACGCTGAAGGGACTCACGGCCCCGGTTGAGGTGGTCTCCATCGCCTGGAGCTAAGGGCGTATCGTCCGATACGATGACTTCCCGACGACCGCGCATCCACCTCCCCACCTGGCGCATCCGTCCTGCCGCTGGTACCGCCGAGCACCCGATCGCGCCCGAGGTCTCGATGCAGTCGCGACCGCAGGCCGAGCAACACCCGTTGGAGCGGAGCATCGTGGACGCAGCGGTCTACGAGCAGGGCAAGCGGATCGAGAGCTTGGGGACCATGACGGACACCGCCGCTCGGCTCCGCGAGCACCCTGGCGGGATGGCCTGGATCGGACTCTATCGGCCCGATGAGAGCCAGCTTCTCGCGCTCGCCGAGGAATTCGGCCTGCACGAGGTGGCGGTGGAGGACGCGATCGTCGCCCATCAGCGGCCGAAGCTCGAGCGCTACGACGAGACCCTCTTCGTGGTGCTGCGGGCCGCCACCTACCTGGACGATGTCGAGGAGGTCGAGTTCGGCGAGATCCACCTCTTCGTGGGGCCAAACTTCATCATCACCGTCCGCCACAGCCGAACGCCCGATCTCGCCGCGGTTCGGCAGCGGATGGAGGCCGATCCCGAGCTGCTGAGCCTCGGGTCGGAGGCGGTCCTGTACGCGATCGTGGACGGCGTGGTCGACGGCTACGCCCCGGTGGTGGCGGGACTGCAGAAGGACATCGACGAGATTGAGACCGAGGTCTTCCACGGGGACCCGGCGGTGAGCCGGCGTATCTATGAGCTGTCGCGCGAGGTGATCGAGTTCCAGCGCTCGACGCAGCCGTTGCTCGCCATGCTCGAGGGCCTGGTGACCGGCTTCGACAAGCACGGGACCAACGAGGAACTGCGCCGATACCTGCGCGACGTCGCCGACCACGCCACCATCGTCGTCGAGCGGGTCGACGGCTTCCGGCAGCAGCTCTCCGACATCCTGACGGTCAACGCCACGCTCGTGAACCAGGCCCAGAACGAGGAGATCAAGGCGCTGACCGTGGCGAGCTACGAACAGAACGAGCAGGTGAAGCGGATATCGGCCTGGGCGGCCATCTTGTTCGCCCCGACGCTGATCGCCAGCATCTACGGCATGAACTTCGTAAATATCCCGGAGCTGGACTGGGTCTTCGGCTACCCACTGGCCCTCGGGCTGATGGTGGTGGTCGGCGGGACCCTGTTCCTGGTCTTCCGCCGCCGCGGCTGGCTCTAGGAGGCAGCAACGTACCCGCGCTGCTTAGCCCCGCTCCGTCCGCGCCAGGAAGTCGCGCATGGTCGCGATGTAGGCCTCGCGTTCCTCCTGGAAGGCCATGTGGCTGCTCTCCTCGAACACGACCAGCTCGGCGCCGGGGATGG
>JBKKBV010000151.1:0-5065 GCA_046713375.1 Candidatus Limnocylindria bacterium | reverse complement strand
ACCTCCAGCTCGCGCTTCGGGACGCGCAGCACCTTGTGCATGCCGGGGTCCAGGTTGAGCCGGTCGGCCGCAGTGTCGAGGTCGCGCTGCGCCGTGGTCCATACGTTGTCGGCGGCGTTGCTGGCATCGGGTTTGGCAGGCATGCGCCGCACAGGCTAGCGAATGGCGCGACCGATGGCGACCAATTGCGCGTCGGAGTGGCACACTGACGCTCCATCCAAACCGATGTGCCGGCGGTTCCAGCATTGCCGCACCAGCACACAACGCGACCAGGAGGCAGCCATGGCCCCACGCGTGATGACCGTCAGCGGCCCGATCCCGCCCGACCGAGTCGGCTTCACTCTCCCCCACGAGCACACCGGCATCTCCCTGTGGCACATCGAGGACCGATGGGACTACTGGGAGCTCACGCCCGACGAGCCGACCCTGGTCGAGGAGCTGGCCGACTTTCGGCGTCGTGGAGGATCCACGCTCGTTGATCTCACGCTGGACGGCGTGGGTCGGGATCCGGAGCGGCTGCGCCGGCTCGCCACCCGTACCGGCGTGCAGCTGGTGATGGGCTGCGGCTGGTATCGCGGCGGCTACTACCCTCCCGAAGCGCGCATCGACCGCCGCACGGTCGACGATCTGGCGGCCGAGCTGATCTTCGAGTTCCGGGATGGGGTGCGCGGGACCGGCGTGCACCCAGGGATCATCGGCGAGATCGGCGTCGACAAGGTCTGGGTCAGCGCCCTGGAGGAGCGAGTGCATCGGGCAGCCGCGCGCGCGGCGATCGCCACCGGCATGGCGATCAGCACCCACGGCATACAGTCGCCGGTCGGCCTCGCTCAGCTGCGCATCTTCGAAGAGGAGGGGGTCGATCCGGGCAGGGTCGTTATCGGCCATGCCGATTCGTACCCAGTGCTCGACCACTACCTTGCCGTGCTGGATCGCGGGGCCAACCTGCAATTCGACTTCATCGGCCAGCGGTTCGGCATCGAGGAGGCCGCCGAGCCGCGACTGGTCGAGCTGATCGTCGAGCTCCTGGAGCGTGGCTACGGCAGCCAGCTGCTGCTCAGCCAGGATGTGTGCCACAACAGCCAGCTGCGCGCCAACGGGGGATTCGGCTACGCCTACCTCCAGCAGCATTTCCTGCCCAGCCTGCGCACGGCGGCAGTCGGTGAGGGGGAGATCGCGCAGATGACGATCGACAACCCGCGCCGCATCCTCACCATCGAGTAGGGGGTGGCAGTCTCGCGCGATCCTGCGGTTGACCTGCGGCGCATCGCCTTCCTGCTGGAGGTCGCCAACGAGCCCACCTTTCGAGTGCGGGCCTTCCGGAACGCCGCGGCCATGGTGGCTGCCATGCCGGCGGCCGAGCTGGCAGAGCGGAATCGCCGAGGCACGCTCCGTGACCTGGCCGGCATCGGCGAGGTGTTGGCGCGGACCATCGCCGAATCGCTGCGCGGCGAGGAGCCCGTCTACCTGCGCCGTCTCGAGGCGACCGGCGGGCAGCCGATCGCCGACCTGGGGGCTGCGCTGCGCTCCGCACTGCGCGGGGACTGTCACGTCCATTCCGACTGGTCGGACGGCGGCTCGCCGATCCGCGAGATGGCGGAGTCGGCCCGCGAGCTGGGCCACGAGTACATGGTGCTGACCGACCACTCACCGCGCCTGACTGTCGCCAATGGGCTCTCGGCCGAGCGCCTCCAGCAACAGCTCGAGGAGGTGGCGTACCTCAATGAAGAGCTGGCGCCGTTCCGGATCCTGACCGGGATCGAGGTCGACATCCTGAGCGATGGTTCGCTCGACCAGGATTCCGCCCTGCTGGCGCGCCTCGACCTGGTGGTCGGCAGCGTGCACTCGGAGCTGCGCATGGATGAGAAGCCGATGACCAAGCGCCTGGTGATGGCGCTGGCCAACCCGCATCTCGACGTGCTGGGGCACATGACCGGGCGGATGGTCACCGGCAAGCGACGTCGACCACCGTCTGCCTTCGATGCCGAGATCGTGTTCGCCGCTGCGCTCCGATTCGACAAGGCGATCGAGGTCAACTCCCGTCCCGAGCGGCTCGACCCGCCGAAGCGGATCCTGCGCCTGGCCGTGGAGGCAGGCTGCCGGGTCGCGATCGACTCGGACGCACACGCTCCCGGCCAGCTGGCCTGGCTTCCCTTCGGGTGCGATCGGGCCGCCGCCTGTGGCGTGGCCGAGACCTCAGTGGTCAATGCGATGGACGCCGACGCGTTGCTTGTGTGGACGGCCACGCACGAAGAGGCAGCGTGAAAAACGGCTTAGACTTGAGGCCCGCCCCCGAACAGGAGATCAGCCATGTCAGTCGCCAAGGTCACCGAGCTGAGCTGCACGTCCAGTGAGTCGTTCGAGGATGCCATCCGCCAGGGAATGGCACGTGCGAACAAGACCCTGCGCGGCGTGCGCGGTGGCTGGGTCAAGGAGCTGCGCGTGAACACCGGCAGCGATGGCGCGATGGAGTTCCAGGCCAACATCCTGGTTACCTTCATCCTCGAGGGATAGGCAACCGGAGCCTATTCGACGGCTAGCCCGATGCGGTGCTCGCGACGGACGAAGCGCCCGCGATAGGTCGGGTTCGAGACACGCGCGTTGACGGTTGCCGCGTCGAGCGGCTTGGCAGTGCGCGGGGCCTGGTAGCGTCCGCGTGCCGCGATCGCTGATGCCAGCTCGGCCGCGGTCTGCGGGCCGAGCTCCCGGATCACCGCCGTGATCTCGTCGTGCAGCGCGACCCTGGGAGCGGCCTTCGGCGTGGAAGCGGCTTTCCTGGGCCGCCCGGGTCGGCGCTTCGCAGGCGGTGCAGGCGCCTCCGTTTCGGGCTCCGTCGTTGGCGCTGCCGCCATCTGATCGAGGCGCCGCGCGAGCTCGTCCACGCGAGCGGCAAGCAACGCCAGCCCGTCGGTGTCGGCCGGGGAGGGGGGCGGTGAGCCGGCGCGGGCGGCATCCAGCCGCTCCTCGACCCAGCTGGTGACCAGCTCGCCGGGACGGACCCCTGCTTCCGCCGCCAGCAGCTTCAGGGCGCCGAGGCGGCGCGGGTCGAGCCGGATCGACATGCCCCCGTCATCCATCGGTCGCGGCGAAAACCCGGCCGGACGTGACGGACGTGATTCAAAGCTGCGCTC
The DNA here is from genome assembly GCA_046713375.1 of Candidatus Limnocylindria bacterium. Lineage (GTDB taxonomy): Bacteria > Chloroflexota > Limnocylindria > QHBO01 > QHBO01 > CF-167. Next base: position 1,937 of record JBKKBV010000151.1, on the reverse strand, counting down.
CTGGGGCGGGCCGGAGAAGTCGCGGCGCGGGCGCTGAGGACCGGAGTATTCAGCGCGGTCGCGTGGCGGACGGTCGCCGAAGCTCGGGCGGTCGCGTGGCGGACGGTCGCCGAAGCTCGGGCGGTCGCCGGGTGGTCTCCCTGCGCCGCCGGGTCGGCCGCCGCCGGGGCGTCGATCAGGTCGTCGATCGTATGGCATCGGGCTCACCATAGCCGCTGGATCGCCGGGGCGCCAGCAGCCGACTCAGAAGCTTCCGCCTCCGCCACCGCCACCCGAGCTGCCACCACCACCGAAGCCACCACCCGACGATGATGATCCCGGCGATGAGCCGATGCTCCCTACGGCGCTGAACATGCCACCGATGTCCGGCATCCCGGAGCCCGAGAAGATGCCTCCGCCGGCCATTCCGGCAGTCATCCCCGACGACGGGGAGCCGCCTCCCAGCCAGAGCGGGTAATAGGCGCCCGTGGCGGTCGCCGGGTCCTTCGCGTTGTCCTCGAGGGTGCGCTCCAGGACCTTCGCGACCTCGTCGTGGAGCCCGAGGGCGAAGCCCCAGACCACCGCCTTGTCGGGGGTGTCGGCCAGCAGCTTGACGGTCGGATCCGCGACCACCTGCTCCATGCTGCGGGCCTGCTCCATGGTCTTCTGGAGCGTGCGCCGGAAGGCCTTGAGCATCGCGTCGACATACGCGCCATTGGGGGTCCGCTGCGACATCGTTTGACCGATCACCCACGTCGCCGCACCGCCCGCCCCGGTCGCCGCGCCGAGCAGCGTCAGACCCGACATGGGGATCAGGAAGCCGCCGAGGACGAAGAGCCCGCCCAGCAGCATCTCTCCGATGCCGATGAAGCTCCATCGGGTGATCAGGGTCGACGGGCGGCGCGTGAACCAGCCCAGCCGGACCACCTCGTCCTCGAGACCATTGCGGGTGGCCTTGAGCAGGTCGTTGAGCTCCCACAGCCGTTCGCGGGAGATGATTCCGCTGGCGAGCGCCTGCTGGCGCAGGAGGTCCCAGGCGTCCCGCTCCGCGCTTCCCAGCCGACCCCCGGTCGGCGCCTCGTCGCGGATCTCGATGGCCGGGTCGAGGAGCGGATCGGGCTCGTCGTCGGACTTCACCTTGTCGGCCCGATCCAGGTTCTGGAACGCGATGCGGCCGGTGCTGGCCAGCTCCATCAGGAGCGTGTTGATCGAATGCTGCGTCGACTTTCCCTGGCGTACCACCGTGGCCAGTGGGGGCGTCATGTCGGCCGGCGGCCCCGCCATCAGGATCGATGGCGAGTCGAGCATCTCGGGATCATCCCCCTCGCGACGCCAGGCGCGGAATGCGAGCGCCACGATCACCAGGAAGCTGAGCGGCGCGCCGATGACGCCGACCACCCCATTGAGCTGGCGCAGGAAGTTCAGCCGGGCGGTCGCCTCCGGGGTGATCGCGGTATCGATCAGGTTGACTGCCTCGATCAGCCCTCCGCCGATCTGTCCCTGCCCGGCGGCCGGCAGGATCACTTCGTCGAAGACCGACTGGAGGTCACCCTGCGACAGGTAGCCGCGCAGGAATCCCGCGCCGGCGTAGTAGTGGGCCTCACCGTGGACCAGGCTTGGCTCGAAGCTGATCAGGAAGACGAGCCCGTCGTCAAAGCCGGCGCGGCCGACTCCCCATTGATCCATAAGTGCCCGGGCCGCCGCCAGGTTCGAGTCTGGCGTGGCGGACTCGTCGACCTGGACGTAGATGGCTAGTTCGGCACCGCTGCGCGCCTCGATCGCGTCGATCTGCGATTCCAGCGCCTCCTCGATCCCCGGCTCGAGCGCGCCGGCCGGGTCGTAGACCGCCTGCCCTTCGGCCGGGTCCGGGAAGCGCCGCTGGTCGGACGGAACAGCGAGGAAGCCGAAGACGGCGGCGGCGGCGATGATCGCCCAGAAGACGCCAAAGACGATGGTGC
>JBKKBV010000150.1:0-5272 GCA_046713375.1 Candidatus Limnocylindria bacterium | reverse complement strand
GGGGTCTCGATGGCCGTGCCGCACACCTCGCCGTCGCCCTGGGCGGCATGCCCGTCACCCAGCGAGAAGCGCCCGCCAAGAGCGAAGACGGGAAGGTAGAGCTTCGTCCCGGCCGTCAGGTGACGGGTGTCCATGTTGCCGCCGAAGACGTCAGGCGGAATGGTTGAGTGGGCGCCCTCGGTGGGTGGAGCGACCCCCAGCTCCCCGCAGAACGGGGCGAGCGGGATGTGGACGCCGGGCAGGAACTCCGCCATCCCCTCGGCCAGGCGGGTGATGCGCAGGGCGGGCTCGGCAAAGTCGTCCGCCAGCAGCCCGAAGCCGGGAATGTTCGCCGTCCAGCCCCAGTCCTCCGGTGCGAACTCCAGCAGCTCGATCTCGAGCGTGTCGCCCGGCTCGGCCCCCTCCACAGCGATCGGTCCGTTGACCTGGTCGACGCGGGCGAAGTCCAGGTTCGCCAGGTCGCCCACGGTCGAGTCCCTGGTGATCTGGCCGCCTGAGGCATCCAACGCGTCGATCTCCACGACATCGCCGCTGCCGACCGTCGCGATCGGCTCGATGGAGCGGTCCCAGGCCAGGTGGAACTGGTCGCGCCCGATGTGGACGGAGGCGATCGGCTCAGACATCGGTCGCATGGTAGTCGCGCAAGAACTTCGCGGTCAGATGCGTCCCTTCCAGATCCCGACCGGCTCGAAGGTCATGGGCACGTCGACGAGGATCAGCTCGCTCGTCTCGATGGCGCGGATGCGCAGCTCCGACTGGTCGGTGACCTTGGCGGCGTCGCCCGTGGCGAGTGGCTCGTCGTCGAAGAGGCCGCGGCCAGAGATCAGGTAGGCGTAGACGCCGCGACCGGCTGCGATCGGATGCGTCACCTCCACTTCGGGGTCGAGCGCACCCACATGAACCGATGCGTCCTGGTGCACCCTGACGACGCCGTCGCCCTCCGGCCCGATCACCTTCAGCAGCCGGTTCGTGCGATCGGCCCCGGTGAAGACGCGCTGCTCGACCTGAGGTGGCAGGCTGGGGGTGTCGGGCAGGATCCAGATCTGGATGAAGCGCATCGGCTCGGTCTTCGAGGCGTTCAGCTCCGAGTGGAGGGCGCCTGAGCCGAGGGTCATGCGCTGGACGGACCCCGCCGGCAGCGGCCCGAAGGCGCCGCCGACGTTGTCCTGGTGCCCGAAAGAGCCCTCGACCACGTACGTCAGGCCCTCGACGTCGCGATGCGGATGGAGCGGCCACACGGCGCCGGGGATCAGGCGATCGTCGTTGAAGACGCGCATGGCGCCGAAGCTGTCGTTCGCGGGATCCCGGTAGCTGTCGAAGCTGAAATGCCATCGCGCTCGAAACCAGCCGCCATCGGTGTCGTAGATCTCGCTGTCGCGTCGAAGGCTGATCATCGCGTCCGATCTTAGTCGCCACCTCGGGCGCCGATTCGCGCGAGCGAGGCGGTAGGATCAAGGCTTGCCGCCGCCCTGCCAGCGAGGTGCATACCGTGGATCGCGCCGCGGACCAGACCATGCCAATCAGATCCGTGCCGCGCGCGGCTACGGTGCCTCGTGGAAGCTGACGAGGCGGAGCGGATCTTCGACGAGTTCGCGGAGGCGTACCGCGACTGGTGGGGCCCGATCATCGCCCCGGCGGCGCTCCAGGTTCTCGATGACGTCGGGGTGCCGCCGGATGACCCCACGCCCTTCGAGCTGCTGGACGTCGGCACGGGGACGGGCGTCCTCGCGGTCGCTGCCCTTGAGCGGTGGCCGGGCGTGCGAGTGATCGGCATCGATCCGTCGAGTCATATGCTCGAGCTGGCCGTCGAGGCGGCCCGGCAACGGTCGCCGGCGCTCGCCCCCCGCCTGCGAACCCTCGTCGCCAGCGCCGACCGCATGCCCCTCGGTGACGGCAGCGTCGACGTCGTGGCCTCGTCGTTCGTGATCCAGCTCGTGCCAAATCGAGCGCGAGCGCTGCGCGAGGTGCTCCGTGTTCTCCGCCCGGGCGGCCGCTTCGCGTGCCTGACCTGGCGGGAGGAGATCCTCCGGTTCGCCCCGGACGAGGCCTTCTCCGACGCGCTCGATGAGCTGCAGATCATCCCGCCACCGGACGATCGAGATGTTCACCCGTACACCTCCTCATCGGCCGCGGCCGCGGAGTTTCGCCGCGCCGGGTTCCGCGAGGTGCACGCCCGGGACGTCTGGCTCGAGCATCGGTTCACCCCGGACAGCTACCTGGACCTGCTGGAGCACTGGATCGACCGGGAGGTCTTTGCAGGGCTGGATGCGGAATCGCGAGGTCGGCTGCGCGCGGTCTCGCTGCGGATGATGAGCGAGCTGCGGCCTGACGCATTCCTCTGGCGACGGCCGTTGGTGCGGGTGATGGGCCGTCGACCGTCGAGCTGAGGGCCGCTTCGGTGCCGCGGACTATCATCCTTCTGTGGGCGACAGGGTGAGCGGCAAGGTGAGCGACGAGAAGGCGAGATCGCGAGATCTTCACGGAGAGGCGGAGGCCTGGCAGCGACTCCATGCGCTGATGTATCGGATCACGCCGGAGATGGCGGAGGTGCCGGGCTACTTCCGTGAGGGCTGGACCGCCAAGGACGCGGTGGCTCACCTCGGAACCTGGATGGCGGAGGGCGCCCAGATGCTGCGCCGGATCGCCGCCGGCACCTACCGCGAGGGCGAGCTCGACGTCGACGCCGAGAACGAGCGCTTCCTGGCCGCCATGCGGGATGTCCCGCTCGACGTGGTCCACCTCCAGGCCGCCTCGGCCCGGGCTGAGCTGCGCCGCGCGTGGTCGGAGCTGCCCGAGATCACTCCCGAGGCAGAGTTCTGGCTGCGCAAGGCCGGGCCCGACCACCTCGCCGAGCACCTGCCACGGCTCGAAGCCTGGGTCGACGAGCTGGAGGGCGGCGTTAGTTAGTCGAGCTCCAGGCGCATTTCGGACTCGCCGATCGATGGATTCCAGGGCAGCGATCGCTGCACACCGGTGGGCACGAAGCCAAGCGACTCGTAGACGCGTCGGGCACCCTTGTTCCAGTCTGAGACCGAGAGCAGGACGGCGCTCGCTCGCCGCTTCCGCGCCCAGTCCACGACCGTTTGGCTGACGGCGTGACCGATGCCGCGGTGACGCCAATCGGGTGTCACGTAGACAGCGATGAGGTGCGCGACCGGCAGCTCGAGATAGCCTCGCGCCATCCCGACCCATCGCCGCGGGCAATCGCTGCGAACGCCACCTCCTCGACGCCGGCGGCTCCGGCAGCCGCTCGCTGACGCCATTCCTCGTCGGTTCGCAGCACTTCGACGCCGTGCGTTGAGCCATAGGAGAGCGGCGAATCCTGAAGCGCCTCGAGGCGAAGCGAGCGCAGCGAGCGCCATTCAGCGGCCCGCATGCGACGGATCTCCACCCCATCGATCACACCCTCGCTCATGGCCCAGGAGCGTAGACGGGCCGGCGCGCGGTGCCTAGCCGCACAGGGCCTAAGGCAATCCGACGCTGCAGCTCTACTTGCGCAAAGACGCAACTCCTGAGATAGTTGCAAGAGCAACTGCTTCCCAAGAGGATCGAGAATAGTGTCCATGCGCGCCTTCGCCGTCGATGAATTCGGAGCCCCCGGCACCATCCACCAGCTTTCGATCCCTGAGCCAGGCCCGGGCGAGATCCATGTGACGGTTCACGCGGCCGGCGTGAATGTCATGGATCCCCTCTACGTCGCGGGCGTGCTGAAGGACTACATGGAGCACCGCTTTCCGCTGGTGCCCGGGATCGACTTCGCGGGAGTGGTTGAGCGGGTCGGCGCCGACGTCGAACGGTTCGCCGCCGGGGACGATGTCTATGGCATCAACTCGAAGGCGTGGGTCGGCGCCGGCACCTTTGCCGAGTGTGTCGCAGTAGGAGCCGATGGCGCGGCCCCGAAGCCGGAATCGATCGATTACGCCCAGGCAGCCTCGGTCCCGCACGTTGGGCTCACCGCCCTGGCGGCCATCGAGGAAGCCGATCCGCAGCCCGGGCAGACGATCGTGGTGGTGGGTGCCACCGGCGGGGTCGGCAGCTTCGTCACCCAGCTGGCGTCCGCGCGGGGAGCGACCGTCGTCGCGCTGACGACGGCGTCGGGAGCCACACAGGCCCGCGAATTCGGCGCGGCCGAGACGATCGACTATCAGGCCGGTGGCGTCACCGCGACGCTCCGCGATCAGTACCCGAGCGGGATCGACACGATCATCTCCACCTTCGGCGACGTGGACGTCGTGACCGACATCGCCGCCGCCCTGCGCACGGGCGGATTGGTCGTCTCGCCGGCGATGCGCGCTGACATTGCCAAGGCCTCCCTGGAGCCCCTGGGCGTCACCTTCAAGAGCGCGAACCGGCTGCCGCCGTCGCGACTGCCCGAGCTCACGGCCCTCATCGACGGTGGCCAGCTCCGCGTGCCGCCGATCACCACCTACCCACTCGAGGCCACCCCCGAAGCGTTGAAGGCGATGGCGGCGGGACACGTGCGCGGCAAGCTCGTGATCACGATCCGTTGACCTTCGCGTTGTAGTCTTCACCTCCGCCGGCCCAACGGCGGAACCCCTAGAGAGGTATTCATGCGCCTGCTGCGCCAGCTTTCACGCAGCAAGCTGCGGACCACGCTCACGATCTTGGGCATCACGATCCGGATCTGGGCGCTTGTCGTCTTCAGCTCCATGGCCAACAAGATCAACTCCCTGGTCGCCGGAGGCACTGAGTACTTCGCCGGCAAGATCCTGGTGACCGAGCCGGCGAATACGCCGGAAGCGGGCGTCGCGAGGCCATGGCCGCGGCCTCGGAGGCCCTCGGCTGGGTGGGGCTGGCGGAGCGTGCGGGCCATCGGCCGATGGAGCTTTCCGGCGGCGAGCAGCAGCGGGTCGCGATCGCACGCTCGCTGGTCAACAGGCCGAAGCTCCTGCTCGCCGACGAGCCGACCGGCAACCTGGACAGCGGTCACAGCCAGGAGGTGCTGGCGCTGCTCCGGCGGTTCAACAAGGAGCGCGGCCAGACCTTGCTGCTCGTCACCCACGATGCCGAGGTCGGGGCCTTCTGCGACCGCATCATCCACATGCGCGACGGGCTGATCCAGGAGAACGCGTAGGCGCGAACAGGCCGCGTATCCTGCCGCCATGGAGCTGACCGCGCCGATCATCGCGGAGCTCGGCGGCCTGCTGCTGGCGGCGGCCGGCGCCGGCTGGCTGGCGCGCCGCGCGGGGCTTCCAGCGGTGATCGGATACCTGGTCGTGGGCGTGGCGGTCTCGCCGTTCACGCCAGGGTT
>JBKKBV010000149.1:0-4610 GCA_046713375.1 Candidatus Limnocylindria bacterium | reverse complement strand
GACGGTCAGCCTGCCGTGGCTGGTGCTGCTGCTCGGCGGCAGCCCCATCCAGCTGGGCGCCGTCCTGGCCCTGCAGTTCGCCCCGTCGCTGCTGCTGGCGCCGCTCGGCGGCGTGCTGGCGGATCGGGTCGACAAGCGCCGCCTGCTGATCTCCACCCAGTTGGTCGCGGCGCTCCAGGCGGTCGTCCTCTTTGCACTGACCGTGACCGATGTGGTCCAGATCTGGCACGTGATGGTGCTGTCCCTGGCGCTGGGTTTCGTGAACGCCATCGACATGCCCGTGCGTCAGTCGTTCGCCGCCGACCTGGTGCCGCGCGAGGACCTGATGAACGCCATCACCCTCAACTCGGCGAGCTTCAACCTAGCCCGCGTGGTGGGCCCGGCAGTGGCGGGCCTGACCCTGGCCTTCTACGGCCCCGCCTTCAACTTCGCGATCAATGCGGTCAGCTACGGGGGTGTGCTGATCGCGCTGCGGCTGATGGACCCGGACGCCATGCTCCCCGTCGCGCGGCCGACCACGACGCCCTCGATCCGGTCGAGCCTGGGCGAGGGGGTGAGCTACGCGCTGCGAACCCCGACCGTGCTGTGGCCGCTGGTCCTGCTGGCCGGGATGGGGACCTTCGCCATGAACTTCCAGACCCTGCTGCCGCTCTTCGCGCGCTTCACCCTCTCCCTGGACGCCGATGGCTATGGCGCCCTCTTCGCCGCCATGGGGCTCGGCTCGCTGCTCGCCTCACTCGCGCTCGCCTACGTTGGCTCCCGCCGGCCGCTGGTGGGCATGATCCTGTGGGGCGGGCTCGCGTTCGTGTTCTTCGAGGCGCTGCTCGGTCTCTCGCGCACGCCGGAGCTCGCCTTCCCGTTGATCGTGGCGGTCGGTATGAGCTCCATGTTGATGATCAACACCATCAACGTCATCGTGCAGCGCAGCGTGCCGAACGAGCTGCGCGGTCGGGTCATGTCCCTCTACATCACGGTCTTCGCCGGAGTCACCCCGATCGGCGGCCTGCTGGCCGGTGCGGTGGCCGAGGTGTGGGACCCGCCGGCCGTCTTCCTGCTGGGGGCGGCCATCGGCAGCCTGTTCATCGGCCTCGTCGCCTGGCAGCTGGTGGTCCTCGGCAAGGGCCAGCAGACGGTGACTGCTTGACCGATCCTCCACGCGTTCGTCCCGGGTTGACCCTTGGGCTGCTGGCGCTGTCGCACGCTGTGATCCATGCCCAGTCCGCGCTGATGCCGTTGATCTACCCCATCATCATCATTGAGTTCGCGCTCGATGCGCGGGGCATCGGCCTGTTCATCGCCGTGACCACCGCCGTCGGCGGCTCGATGCAGCTGCTCTACGGCTTCCTGACCCGATGGGTGGCACGCCCCATGCTGCTCGGCGGGGGACAGCTCGTCTTCGCGGCTGGCCTGCTCGCCTCCGGGCTGACGCACTCGCTGGGGCAGCTGCTGGCCGCCATCTCCTTTGCCCGCATTGGTTCGAGCCCGCAGCACCCGGTCGGCAACGCACTGCTCACCGACGTGTATCCGCCTTCTCGCCGGGGCTTTGCGATCAGCGCGCACATCAGCGGCGGCAACGTGGGGACCGTGCTGGTGCCGTTCGTGGGCCTTGCCTTGATCGGCTCGGTCGGGTGGCAGGCGACGCTCGCCCTGTTCGGCGTCCCCGCGTTGCTGACCGGCTCCCTGATCCTGTGGCGCGTTCGGGAGGACGGTGCTGCATATCGTGCCCGGGCGCGTGGCGCCGGATCGGTGCGCGGGCAGCTGGGCGCCGTGCTCGGTCGACGCGACCTGCGGCTGATCCTGGGCGCATCGCTGATTGCCGCCGGGGGGCGCGGCCTGGACATCGTTGCGCCGTTCATGCTGCTCTACCTGCGCGGGCCATTGGGAATCTCAGAGGAGACGACCGCCGTCCTCTACGCGCTGCTGCTGGTCGGCGCAGTGGTCGGGCCGCTGCTCGCCGGCTGGCTCTCCGATCACTTCGGCCGGCGCCGCACCCTGGTGGTCTACTACCTGCTCTCGTCTCTTGGCGTGCTGGCCTTCCTCGCCGCAGGCTCGAACCTCGTCCTGCTGGTGCCGCTGCTGCTCCCGTTCGGGACTGCCGTCTTCTCCGAGTCGCCGGTGCTGCAGGCCTTCCTCGCCGACCGCGCCTCGGGTCCCACTCGTGACGTGGCATTCAGCGTCTACTTCACTTTCGCGTTCGGGATCGGGGCCTTCTGGGCCTTCGTGATCGGGAACGTCGCCGCCTCGTGGGGATATCCCGTCGCCTTTGCCCTGATGGCGGCCTCGTACCTCGGTGCCGCCGCCCTCGTTGCCCTCGTCCCGCCGCACAACCCGAGCGCGGACGCCACCAGCTAGGGCGCCGTCGCGCTTTACCAATGGCATTGGTACAACCGGACGCGGACGGCATCGGATCCAGCCATCTGGCTGCCAGACGCGCGTTGGCACCAATGACGTTGGTAGATTCACGCATTGTGGGTCGTCGCCAGCCCGCTACGCGCCGTACTACCAATGGGGTTGGTAAGCCAGCGCTACATCGGCACTAATGAACCCTGCGAAGAATGGCCCGCGTGAACTCCTTCCGCCCGCGGCCGGCGTCGACCGGTCGCACCCGCGCGAGCTACCTTGCAGGATCGTTCGGTCGCGAGCTCCGCATCGCCCGAATGAGCGCCGGGCTCACTCAGGCCGGCCTTGCAAGACGCGCCGGGGTGAGCCAGCAACTGGCGAGCTGGGCCGAGCTCGGCAAGGGCGACATCTCCCTCGAAGCCCGATGCCGGCTCGCGGCCGCCTGCGGACACGAGCTCGGCTGGCGGCTGTACCCCGTGGCGACCGTCCGCCTGCGAGACTCCGGGCAGCTCACGCTGGCACAGGCGATCGTGGGCGCGGCGCACGCAACCTGGCGCCCGCAGCTGGAGGTACCGGTGGCCGCAGGCGACGCGCGGGCGGCTGACCTGCTCCTGACCGGGCCGATGGAGATCCTCCACATCGAGATCGAGCGCGCGCTCGTGGATTTCCAGGCGCAGGTCAGATCGGCCCAGGTCAAGCGTGAGCTCCTGGCCGCCCAGGAGCAACGGCCAATCAGACTCGTGATCGCTGTTCCCGATACCGCGACCAGTCGAGAGCGCCTCGCGCCGTTTGCTCACCTGATCGCCAGAACCATCCCGGCCGAGTCCCGCACGATCTGGCGAGCGATTCGAGCCGGGGAACCGGCGGGGGGCGACGGCATACTCTTCGTTCGACGGTCGGCCACGAAACGGCTTTCGCACGGAGCCCGCACGCCCTAGCATGTGCCCCGATGGACGACGAGCGCCTGGCCTCGATCCCACTCCTGGCGGTCCTCGACAAGCGTGCCCGCAAGCAGGTCCTGCAGACGGCCCGCGAAGCTCACTACGCGGCCGGCCAGACGGTGGTGCGCGAAGGTGATCCCGCGACGTTGCTGTACCTCATCGTCAGCGGCCACGCCGGCGTCGAGCAGGAGGGACGCACGGTGGGCAGCATGGGTCCGGGCGAGTTCTTCGGGGAGCTGGCTCTCATCGAGGAGCATGGTCGAACGGCCACGGTCGTCGCCGAGGACGAGCTCGACTGCCTCCTGATCAGCGCCTGGGAGTTCAAGGCGTCGCTCGAAGAGCACCCCAAGATGGCCATCCCGATGCTCAAGGCGATCATCGCGCGCCTCCACCGCCGCGAGCACCATGGCTAAGGCCGGGGGAACGGAACCCGCGGCCGAGGCCGCGACCATCGAGAACCTCCTTCGCGAGGAGCGCACCTTCCCGCCATCGGCGGCGTTCACGCAAAGCGCCACGGCCAACGACCCGCAGATCTACATGCGGACCGCGACGGAGGTGGGCTTCCGCGAGTTCTGGACCGATGAGGCCGAGCGGATCGACTGGATCGAGCCGTGGACCGAGCTCCTCGACTGGCAGCTCCCCTACGCCAAGTGGTTCGTCGGCGGCAAGCTGAACATCAGCGTCAACTGCCTCGACCGCCACGTCGCCAACGGCCTGGGCGACAAGGTCGCCTATTACTGGGAGGGCGAGCCCGGCGAGAAACGCACCCTGACCTACAAGGACCTCCTCGACGAGACCTGCCGGATGGCCAACGCCCTCCGCTCCCTCGGCGTGAAGAAGGGCGACAAGGTCGCCATCTACATGCCGATGATCCCCGAGCTCCCCATCGCCATGCTCGCCTGCGCACGCATCGGGGCGCCCCACTCCGTCGTCTTCGGCGGCTTCTCGGCCGATGCCCTGGCGGGCCGCATCGACGATGCCCAGTGCACCACCGTCATCACCGCCGACGGCGGCTACCGCAAGGGCGCGGCCGTTCACCTGAAGAGCAACGCGGATGACGCCATGGCTCGCAGTCCATCGGTCCAGAACTGCGTCGTGGTCAGGCGCACCGGCGACGCCGTGGAATGGCAGGAGGGCCGCGACCACTGGTGGCACGAGCTGACCGCCGAGCAGCCAACCACCGCCACCCCTGAGCCGATGGACTCCGAGGACCTCCTCTACCTGCTGTACACCTCCGGCACGACGGCCAAGCCAAAGGGCATCATGCACACCACCGCGGGCTACCTGGTCGGGACCGCGGCGACCCATCGGCTCATCTTCGACATCAAG
>JBKKBV010000148.1:0-3670 GCA_046713375.1 Candidatus Limnocylindria bacterium | reverse complement strand
GGTCTTCAATCATGGGTGCCGCGGCTCCTCACACACGAGCAATGCCGCGCATGGTGCTCATGCGCAACGGAGGCGAGTATACGACCAGCCATCTGCGCTTCGAAATGGCCCGAATGGGCTACCGGCGCCCCCTCTTAGGCACACGTCGGCGCCGCTCGATCTGATTACCCAGCGTTATCAGGATGGACCGATCCATCCCGTCTCGCGACGCGTGATTACCGGGTCTTATCGCATGGCACCGATCGAGCCCTTTCGGTGCACGACGATCACCCACGGTTATCAGGCGCGCTGGCACTCGGCGAGAGGCTAGGCCGGCTGGGGAGCTGGCTTCCTGCGACGCTTCGGCGGCTCGGGAGCGGGCACGTCCTGCCCCTCGCCCGCCTCGACCTCGCCAACCTGTCGCGGCGTGGGACCTGAGCCGCCCCGAGGCGGCAGGACGCCGGCGAAGAGCGATTCGAACTCCTCGCTCTCGATCGTCTCCTTCTCGATCAGCAGGGCCGCCAATCGGTCGAGGACCTCGCGCTGCGCAATGAGCGCTTCCTTCGCGCGCTGGTAGGCGCGATCGATGATCTCGCGAACCTCCGCGTCGATCTTGGCTGCGACCTCGTCCGAGTAGTTGCGCTGCTCGCTGATCTCGCGGCCAAGGAAGATCATCTCGTCCTTCTTGCCGAAGGTCAGCGGGCCGAGCTTGTCGCTCATGCCGTACTGGGTCACCATCGCCCGCGCCAGGCCGGTCGCCTTCTCGATGTCGTTGCTCGCCCCGGTGGTCGTGTCGCCAAAGACGATCTCCTCGGCCACGTGACCGCCCAGCATGCCGGCGAGCTTGTCCTCGAACTCTGACTTGGAGTGGAGGTATCGGTCCTCCGAAGGGAGGCTCATGGTGTAGCCGAGGGCCATGCCGCGGCTCACGATCGTCACCTTGCTGACGGGATCGCACTTCGGCAGCACGCGCTGCACGACCGCGTGCCCGCCCTCGTGGTACGCGATGATCGTCTTCTCCTCGGGCGTGATCAGGCGGCTGCGCCGCTCCGGTCCCGCCACCACCCGGTCGATCGCCTCGTTGAAGTCGCTCGGGGCGACCGACTTCTTGTTGTGGCGCGCGGCCAGGATGGCCGCCTCGTTGACCAGGTTGGCGAGGTCGGCCCCCGAAAAGCCGGGCGTGCGGCGCGCCAGCTCGTCGAGGTCGACCGTCTTGTCCAGCGGCTTGCCCTTGATGTGGACGTTGAGGATCTCCCGACGGCCCCTGATGTCAGGCCGATCGAGCACCACCTGGCGGTCGAAGCGGCCCGGGCGCAGCAGCGCCGGGTCGAGGACATCGGGCCGGTTGGTGGCGGCCACCACGATCACGTTGGTGTTCGTGTCGAAGCCGTCCATCTCGACGAGGATCTGGTTCAGTGTCTGCTCGCGCTCGTCGTGACTGCCGCCCAGCCCGGCGCCGCGCTGGCGCCCGACCGCGTCGATCTCGTCCACGAACACGATGCAGGGTGAGTTGCGCTTGGCCTGCTCGAACAGGTCGCGCACGCGCGACGCGCCGACCCCCACGAACATCTCCACGAACTCCGATCCGGAGATGGAGAAGAACGGGACCCCAGCCTCGCCGGCGACGGCACGAGCCAGCAGGGTCTTGCCGGTTCCGGGCGGGCCGACCAGCAGCACGCCACGCGGAATCCGTGCGCCGAGCGAGTTGAACTTCTCGGGGTACTTGAGGAACTCGACCACCTCGGTCAGCTCCTGTTTGGCCTCGTCCACGCCGGCCACGTCGTTGAAGGTGACCACCGTCTTGTTGCCCAGGAACATGCGCGCCCGGCTCTTGCCGAAGCTCATCGCCTGGTTATTGGTCCCCTGGGCCTGGCGCATCATGAAGAAGATGAAGCCGCCGATCAGGAGGACCGGAAGGAAAGCGGTAATGAGCAGGCCGAGCCACGCCCCGGCGGCGCTCTCCTCGACGGCCGAGTAGATGACGGCGCAGTTGCCGGGATCGGAGCTGCCGGCGGCCGCGCAGACCTCAGATCGCACGTTGACGAACTCGGACGGTACGACCACTACCTTCGGCTCGGTCGTGCCCTCCAGGGTCACTGCCAGGCGGGTGCCGTCCTGCACGACCGCGGTGACCTTGCCCGCGGCGGCGTCCTCCAGCATCTGGCTGTAGGTGTACGGCTCGGTTTGATTGTTTTCGAGAACGTAGGTCCACAGCAGTGCCAGCCCAAAGACGGCCAACACGACCAGGACAACGCTGTTACGGATGAGTCGGCTGCTCAACGTGGCTCTCTCTCAGTCTCAGGTGCGGGATCGGCCACCAAACGCTTTCGCTTCGACAGCCTGACTGTGCCTGTCCGCAGGCCGGGCAAGTATAGGTGCGAGTCGGCAACGCCAACAAACGGCCCATCTGGGCCATGACCGATGGCAGCGCATCGCAGCTCACACCCTTGATACGCGGCGGGATACCGAACGTTTCATTCCAGGCAGATGCGCCGCTCGCGCACCGATGCCCGACGGCCGGCGCCGAGCTCGATGGCGATGCCGCCACGCGGCCCCTCGGCCGCATCCAGCAGCGCCTCGATGCGCTCCGATGAGGGTGCCGGATCGCCGATCGCCAGGCGCAGCACCCGGCGGCCAAGGGCTCGAGCCGGGGGGTAGTGCCAGTCCAGCGAGGCGGCGTCGGCGTCACGGCGCCGTGCCAGCTCGGCGGCGGCCAGCGCATCGAGCAGGTCGTCGTCATCGGCGGCAAGGCGCCCGAAGCGCAACAGCGCCTCGACCGCGGCGGGGTTGAGGCGCTCGAGTGCGGGCAGCAGGTCGGCGCGGACCCGGTTGCGGGCGTGGGCGAGGTCCGCGTTGGAAGGATCGGTGAGGTAGGCGATGCCCGCCGCGTCGAGCGCAGCGCGTAGTGGCGCGCGGCGCGCGTGCAGGAGCGGCCGGACGATCCGCCCGCGCCGCGCCGGGATGCCCCGCAGGCCGCGGAGGCCGCTACCGCGCGCCAGGCGCAGCAGCACCGTTTCGGCCGCGTCGTCAGCGGTGTGAGCAGTGGCGATCAGCGCCTCGGGACCCAGCCCTGCGGCAACCTCCTCGAGGAAGCGGTAGCGAGCCTGCCGGCCGGCATCCTCCAGCGAACGGTGCTCTCCGGCGGCCAGCCCCGCCACGTCGACGCGCCGCACCTCTGCGGGCAGGCCCATCCCCGCCGCTGTGGCGGCCACAGCTGCCCCCTCATCGGCCGAGGTCGGTCGGAGGGCATGATCGAGATGGGCAACGGTCAGGCGCCATAGGCGGGCTGGTACCAGTGCCGCCGCTCCGTGCAGCAGCGCAGTGGAGTCGGGGCCGCCCGAGACGGCGAGCACCATGGGAGCGCCTTCGGGGATCTCGAGGCGAGCCGCTCCCTCGGCAAGGGCATCCGTGATCGGCTTGAGCGGGTCGTTACCAGCCCCATTGGTGAAACCACGCGGGTCAGGTCCGGAATCGCCGGCGGCGGCCGTTGGCCGTGACGTGGCACCATTGACATTGGTAGGACGTTGTGTGGGCGGGGTCATCGGCGCAGTTGTACCAGTCACGTTGGTAAACGGCCACAGAAGTCAGGGATTGGTAGCGGAGGGCGGATTCGAACCACCGGCCAAGGGCTTATGAGTCCCCTGCTCTGCCACTGAGCTACTCCGCCGCGGCATTCGCGCTCCGATCCTTC
>JBKKBV010000147.1:0-13416 GCA_046713375.1 Candidatus Limnocylindria bacterium | reverse complement strand
CGGGGGCGCCCGCGACGTGCGCCAGGCTCTCGAGCGAGCCCGGCGCGGAGGACGCCTGGCACCCACCGACTTGTTGGACATTGGCGAGACCCTGCGCGCCACCTCCGCATTTGCCGCTCGGCTCAGCGAGTGGCGAGGGACGCACCTCGCCTCGGTTCGCGACGAGCTCGACGACGCCCCACAGCTTCGGGCGCGGATCGAGCGGACGGTCGACGAGGCCGGTGAGATCCTCGATTCCGCGTCCGCCGAGCTCGCCGCCATCCGCAAGCGGCTCCGAACGGCTCAGGACCGGGTGCGCGAGCGGCTGAACACGATGCTCCGCTCGAGCACCCTGGCCGGGGTCATCGGCGAGGCGATCGTGACCATGCGTGCCGGCCGCTACGTGATCCCGATCCGGGCCGAGGCCAAGGGAAAGCTCAAGGGGATCGTCCACGACCAGAGCGCCTCGGGCGCGACCCTCTTCGTCGAGCCGCTGACCGTGGTCGAGCTGAACAACACCTGGACGCAGGCGACCCTCGACGCATCTCGTGAGGAGGAGCGGATCCTCGAGGAGCTGTCTCGCGAGGTCGAGGCGCGTACCGGAACGCTGCTCGTCTCGCTAGCGGGACTGGCCCGTGCCGATCTGTGGATAGCTCGTGCGCGCCTCGGGCTGCAGCTCGACGGCGTGCGTCCGCAGGCAACCGATGACGCAGCCGAGCTCCTGTCCGCGCGACACCCGCTGCTCGGCCAGAGTGCCGTGCCGATCGACCTTCGCATCGGCGAGCGGTTCGGCTATCGAGCGCTGATCGTCACCGGCCCAAACACGGGCGGCAAGACGGTCTCGCTCAAGACACTCGGCCTCCTGGCGCTCATGCACCAGGCCGGCCTGCGCGTTCCCGCCGCCGAGGGGGCGCGACTGCCGGTCTTCGCAAGGGTGATGGCGGATATCGGTGACGAGCAGAGCATCGCGCAGTCGCTCTCGACCTTCTCGAGCCACCTGCGCAACGTGGTGCGCTTCGTGGCAGCCGCAGGACCCGGCACGCTGGTGCTGCTCGACGAGATCGGGGCCGGCACCGATCCCACGGAGGGCTCTGCCCTGGCTATGGCCATCGTCGAGCGGCTGCTCGCTTCGGGAGCGATGGTCGCCGCCACCACCCATTACGCCGAGTTGAAGGCGTTCGCCCAGGAGCACGCGCTGGTGAGCAATGCCTCGGTCGCCTTTGACGTGGCGACGTTGCGGCCCACGTATCGGCTGGAGATCGGGCTCCCCGGCAAGTCGCAGGCGTTCGCCATCGCGGAGCGACTCGGCCTGCCGGCAGAGATCTTGGAGGATGCCCGATCGCGCCTGGGGGCGGAGCACGTGAGCATGGAGGAGACACTCGCCGCGATTGGCCGAGCCGAGGCGGATCGCTCCGTCGAGCTGGAGCGCGCCAGGGAGGAGCGCCACGCTGCCGAGGGCGATCGCGAGCGCGCCCGCACTGGCGTGTCACGCGCTCGCGGCGAGGCGGCCCACATGCTGGCCGATGCACGGAGGGTCGCCGACGAGATCCTGTCCCGCGCAGAGCGCGAGGTGGAGGAGGTCCGGCGCGAGCTCACCCGCCAGCGCAACCTGCGCGCACCACGCCGTGGGGGAGCGGCTGCCGGCGACGCATTCGACGCCCTCTCAGAACGGGCAGCCCGAGCTCGATCCGAGGCCTCCGCGACGAGCGAGCCGACGGCCGCCAGCGAGGGCGAGACCGCCCAGCCACGCGTGGGTCTGTGGGGTCGCAGCCGCACCCTGGGGAGCGCCGGGCGGATCGTGGACATCAGCGGTCGCACGGGGCGGGTCACCATCGAGACCGATGACGCACGGGTCGTCATCCCCGGAGACGACGTCGAGATCGTGGCCGAGCCGATCGCCGGACCGTCGCCGCGCGACGAGCAGATGGCCGAGCTCAAGCGTCGTGCGGCGAGCCGCATCGCGCCGCGACTCGACCTTCGTGGGGAGCGTGTCGAGGCCGCACTCGAGCAGCTGGGCGCCTACCTCGACGAGGCGCTGCTGGCCGGCCTGGATGAGGCGGTCATCGTGCACGGGGCGGGGACCGGGGCGCTGCGCCGCTCGATTCGTGAGTACCTGGCCGAGCATCCGCGGGTGCGCACCACGCGACCCGGTCGTCGCGAGGAGGGTGGCGACGGGGCGACCGTCGCGGAGCTCTAGGGACCCGGCGAGGGCGACGGGATGGGCAGACTCGGGGGCACGATTGGCGTCGGCAGTGGCGCCGGCGTCGGCGACGGAGTCGGGAGCGGTGTCGGGGAGGGCGTCGGCGACGGGCTGGGCGACGGGGTCGAGGTCGGGATCTCGCCCGGCGTACAGGTCTCAATCGGGGCGAGGGGAGCGTCAAAGGCCGGCGCAGGGGAGCGGCGCACGGTCTCCTCCTTGCCGATGTAGCGCTCGATCCACTCCCGGTTCGCCTCCTCCCAGGTCGGATGCGACCCCTCGTAGTCGACGAGGTCGAGATACACCTTCTCGTCCGGGACCTCAGACCCGGGCGAGGCGCTCGGGTCCGCCGTAGCGGCTGGGTCGCCACAGCCCGGCTGCCAGATCTTGCCGGTCGCCTCCTCCACGACCAGCTCGCGGTGCAGCGAGTCGCGCTGGGTGGGTGGGTGCGCCGCAGCGAATTCCTCGGTCACCGTTTCGGTGGTGAACTCGCCCGGAAGCATGCCGGTCAGGGCGTCGACCTCGGCCTCGACGATGCCCGCCGGCCGTGGAAACTCGCGCAGAGGCAGCTCGTTGGCCGCTGCCACCTCGGCCATGTAATCGTGCCAGATGAAGGTAGGGCCATCGGCCGCGAAGACGTCCTGGATCGCCGAGAAGTCGCTGTTCCCGACCCAGACGCCGGTGACGATGGCCCCTTGGTCGGTGGCCGGATCCTCATCGGGCGCCAGATAGCCGAACGCCTGCAGGTCGCGGAAGTCGTTGGTGGTGCCGGTCTTGAGAGTCGCCGGACGGCGCCCCGCATCGGTGGTGAGCTGGAAGCGCTGGCCCCAGATGATGTTGGTGGCGGGATTGGTGTTGTCGGCCAGGATGTCGGTCACCAGGTACGCGGCATCCTCACTCAGGACGCGCTCCGGGTCGGGCGCATCCGCGGCGTGGTCGTAGATGACGGTCCCGTCGCGGTCGGTGATGGTGGCAATTACGAACGGCTCGGAGAGGACCCCGCCGTTGGCGAGGGCGCCGTACGCCGCGGCCAGGTCGAGCATGTGGACGCCGATGGTGCCGAGCGTGAGCGATGGCACAGCGACGTCGGGCTGCTGCGGATCCCACTCGAGTCCCATGCGCTCGGCCATGTCGACCACGTTCTGGGTGCCGATCAGCTGCTGCGCCTTGGCGACGGGGATGTTCCACGAGTACTTCAGCGCATCGCGGACGCGGACCGGGCCGCGCTCGTTGCCGCTGGCGTTGGGGACCGAATAGCCCTCCGCCACGATCCCCTTGACGTCCATCAACATGGTCGCCGGCGTGATGGTGCCACGCTCGAAGCCGGTCGCGTAGGTGATGGGCTTGAAGGCCGAGCCGGACTGTCGATACGCCTGGCCCACCACGTCGTACTGCGGCTGGTGGGCGGGTGTCGCCTCCCCGTAGTAGTTGGCGGAGCCGACGTATGCCATCACCGCCCCGGTCCGGTAATTGATCGTCACCAGCGCGTCGTTGTTGATGTTGCGCCCCTGCAGCTGCTTGATCCAGCCCAGCGCGTTTCCACCGTACTTCGCCGTCAGCTGCTCGTCATTCAGCCGATCGAGGTCGTAGGCCACGCCGGCCCACTTCTCCGCGCTCAGCTGGTAGCCGTTGTAATCGAGCGTGGTCGTGATCACCAGGCCGCCCCGATCGAGCAGGTCCTCGGTGCCAAGCAACTCCTCTGCGGCGCGGCGCACGGCATAGACGAAATGCGGCGCCTTGTACTGTCGATCCTGGGGTGGCGCCAGCACGATCTGCTCAGCGGCAGCCTGGTCCCGCTCGGCTTGGGTGATGGCGCCGGTCGCCACCATGCCGTCCAGCACCTTCCTCTGCAAGGTCATCGCTCGAGCGTCCGGGGGAACGACCATGAGCGTGTTGCCGGCGGCATCGGTAGTCGGCACGGCGACCTGCGTCGGATCCAGCGCCGATGGTGCGCGCACCAGGACCGCCAGCAGGGCTGCCTCCGCGGTGGTGAGCTGCTCTTCGGGCGCCGACGAGGTGATGTCCTTGTCGAAATAGCGGCTGGCGGCGGCCCAGATCCCGTAGGCATTGTTCCCGTAGTAGACCTGGTTGAGATACATCTCCAGCAGTTGCTCCTTCCCCTCGCGCCCGGGAAAGGCGTCACCCACCTGGAGGGCCAGCAGCGCCTCCTTGATCTTCCGCTCCCAGACTCGGTCGGGGTTGGCCAGCAGGTCAGCATCGAAGAGGCGAATGCGCACCAGCTGCTGGCAGATCGTCGAGGCGCCCGACACGGTCTCCGAGGCAGAGAAGTTCTGGAGCGCCGCACGCACGATCCCCTTGAAGTCGATGCAGGGATTGGTCCAGAAGGTCCGATCCTCAGCCGCAACCTGGGCGTCCGCCATCACCTGCGGAATCTTGTCGAAGGTGAGCACGCGCCGCTCCTCGGCGGCGAAGGTGGCGAGCTCCACGCCGTCGGCGGACATGACGGTCGACCCCTGGCTGAGCGGGAACTCAGCCAGCTTTGACGTGTCCGGGAGGCCGCTGGCGTACGACGCGAAGACGGCCACGACGCCGATGCAGAGAGCGCCCGCCAGCGCGGCGAAGGCGCCGAGAATCAACGCCGGCAGTGGCGCGACCTTGGCGCGGCTGCCTGAGGTGGTGGAGCGAGCCGTCGGCGGCCTGCCTGAATAGCGGCCCCGGGCCCGCGGGGGCCGTCCGTTCATCGCGGCGAAGCCTAGCACGGCGCGCCGCGAGGGGCGGATCGGCCCCATATACTCAACCGCCCATGGCCGCCCACATTCTCGACGAGCTCGGCTGGCGCGGTGCCATTGCCCACAGCACCGACCCCGATGCCCTGCACGCCGCCCTTGCGGCAGGCCCGGTGACGTTCTACTGCGGCTTCGATCCCACGGCCCCGAGCCTTCATTTCGGCAACCTGGTACAGCTCATCACGATGCGGCGGCTGCAGCTGGCCGGCCACGACCCGATCGCGGTGGTCGGCGGGGCCACCGGGCTCATCGGCGACCCAAGCGGACGGTCGGTCGAGCGCAGCCTGAACAAGGCCGACGTGGTCGCCGACTGGGTCGATCGGATCCGGGGCCAGGTCGAGCGATACCTCGAGTTCGGTGGGTCCCATGCAGCGCGCCTTGTCAACAACCTGGACTGGACTTCGTCGGTATCGGCGCTCGATTTCCTGCGCGACGTCGGGAAGCACTTCAGCGTCAATCGAATGCTCGATAAGGAGTCGGTAAAGGCCCGACTCGATGGCCCGGGGATCAGCTTCACGGAGTTCAGCTACCAGATCCTGCAGGCATTCGACTACCTGGAGTTGCATCGCCGTTACAGCTGCAGCCTGCAGACCGGTGGCAGCGACCAGTGGGGCAACCTGACCGCCGGCGTCGACCTCATCCGTCGCGTGACGAGCGACACCGTGCACGCCCTGGCGACGCCGCTCATCACCAAGTCCGACGGGACGAAGTACGGCAAGACCGCCGATGGCACGCTCTGGCTCGATCCCACCTTGACGAGCCCGTATGCCTTCTACCAGTACTTCCTGAACACCGACGATGCCGATATCGGGGCCTTGCTGAGGATCTTCAGCTTCCAGTCTCGTGAGGAGATCGAGGCGCTCGAGGCGGCAATGGCCCAGCAGCCCGAAACTCGCGCCGCCCAGCAGTCACTGGCGTCCGAGCTGACCGCGCTCGTCCACGGGCCGGAATCGGCGTCCCAGGCCGCTTCCGCCAGCGCGGCGCTATTCGGAAGAGGTGACCTCCAGGATCTGGAGGCGGAGACGCTGGCGACGGCGCTGGCCGAGCTCCCCCACGCCGAGGTGCGCGGCCCGATGCCGACCATCGTCGAGCTGCTGGTGGCCGCCGGCCTGGCCGACAGCCGGACAGCTGCCCGGCGTACGGTGGCTGACGGTGGCGCCTACCTGAACAATCTGCGCGTGAGTGATCCCGAAATGGTGCCGGGCGACGGAGACGTACTCCACGGACGCTGGCTGGTCCTGCGTCGCGGGAAGCGCAGCCTGGCCGCCGTCGAGCGCGTCGCCTGACTCAGAAGTCAGTGCTTCTCGCCGGCGCTCACCTTGGCCTGGTGATCGGCGATGACTTTGTCAGAGATGGTGCTCGGCACCTCCGCGTAGTGGTCGAGCTTCCAGTTGAACCGTCCGCGGCCCTGGGTGATGCTGCGCAGCTCAGTGGCGTAATGGAACATCTCCGCCTGGGGCACCTGCGCATGGAGGTGCTGCATGCCATCCGATGAGTCCATGCCCAGGACATGCCCGCGCTTGGCGGTGATCTGCCCCATCACGTCGCCCATGTAGGCATCCGGGACGATCACCTCAACATCCAGGATCGGCTCCAACAGCGTCGGATTGGCCTCAGGGAATGCCCGCTTCAGGGCCTGGCTGGCGGCCACCTTGAAGGCCATCTCGGAGCTGTCGACGGTGTGGTAGCTGCCGTCCACCAGCCGGGCTCGCAGGTCCACGACCGGGTAACCGGCCAGCACCCCTTCGGCCAGCGTCTCGCGCAGTCCCTTCTCCACGGCGGGGATGTACTGCTTGGGGACCACGCCACCGACGATCTTGTCGCCGAACTCGAATCCCGACCCCGACGGCAGTGGCTCGAACTCGATCACCACGTGCCCGAATTGCCCATGGCCGCCGGTCTGACGCTTGAAGCGGTTGTCGACCTTGGCCGGCTTGCGAATGGTCTCGCGATAGGGCACGCGCGGGCTGCCGGTGCGAACCGATGCCCCGAACTTGCGCTTGAGACGCTCGACCAGGACATCAACGTGGGCGTCGCCCATCGCCGTCAGGATCGTCTCGCCAGTGCCCTCCTCGCGGTGCACGCGGGCGCAGGGCTCCTCCTCCAGCATGCGCGAAAGCGCCTGTCCCAGCTTGTCCAGGTCCGCCTTGCTCTCCGGTTCGATGCTGACCTGCAGGCT
Source organism: Candidatus Limnocylindria bacterium (assembly GCA_046713375.1). Classification (GTDB taxonomy): domain Bacteria; phylum Chloroflexota; class Limnocylindria; order QHBO01; family QHBO01; genus CF-167. Next base: position 6,314 of record JBKKBV010000147.1, on the reverse strand, counting down.
CGGCGACGGGAACTCGAGCGGCGGCAGGCTCACCGCCTGTGCCCGATCCGCGACCAGTGTGTCGCCGATCTGGGTGCTCGCCAGCTTGGCGACCGCCACGATGTCGCCCGGCCCCGCCTGCGGCATATTCACCTGCTCCTTGCCGAGCAGTGCCAGGATGTTGCCGATCCGCTCCTCCGCCTTGCGGGTGGCATTCCAGAGGTGACCCTGGGCGCGGAGCGTCCCGGCAACGATGCGGAAATAGGTAAGGCGCCCGACGAAGGGGTCGGCCGTCGTCTTGAAGACCTGGGCCACGAACGGCGCCGCCGGGTCGGGCTCGACGGGCTTGCCGTCGGTAGTGGTCCGCGTGCCGACCTCGGCCGCCGAAGGGATGTGCTTGGCAATCATGGTGGCCAGCTCCCGGACGCCGATGTTCTTCAGGGCGCTGCCCACGAAGACGGGTACCACGCTGCCTTCGCGCGTCCCCTTGTGGACGGCCGTCTCGATCTCCTCGTCGCTGATCGACTCACCATCCAGGTAGCGGGTCATCAGCTCGTCGCTCGCCTCCGCCGCTGCTTCGACCAGGGCTTCGCGGCGAGCCTCCTCGCCGGCCCGCATGTCGTCGGGGATCGGCACTTCGCTCGGCTCGCCGCCCTCGTATACGTTGGCGTGCTGCTCGATGACGTCGATGTAGCCGCGGAACGAGTCGGCGGAGCCGATCGGCAGGTAGACGGGGGCGATCTTGGGGCCGAACTTCGTCTTCAGGCCGTCGAGCACCGCGTCGTAGTTGGCGTTCTCGCGGTCCATCTTGTTGACAAAGATGAAGCGCGGCAGCTTGCGCTCCTCGGCCAGCCGCCACACCTCCTCGGTGCCGACCTCGACCCCGGCCGACGCATCGACCACCAGGATCGCGGCGTCGACGGCGGCCAGTGCCTCGATCACATCGGCCTGAAAGTCAGCGTAGCCGGGCGTGTCGACCAGGGTGATGCGTGCCCCATCGGCCTCGAGCGAACCGATTGCCAGGTTGATGCTCTGTCTGCGCTTCTGCTCGTCCGGGTCGTGGTCGAGGACAGTGGATCCGGCGTCAACGCTGCCCAGTCGCGCAATGGCGCCTGCGTCGAAGAGCATCGCCTCGGCAAGGCTCGTCTTTCCGGCGCCACCGTGGGAGATGAGGGCCACGTTCCGTATCCGGTCGGGGCTGGTCGGCTTCATGGGTGCTCCTTGTGCGCGGGTCGCAGCAGCCGAGGCCGATTCCGCCTCGGGCGAATCATCAAGCCAGGAATGGAGACCAATTATAGGGAGGCAGGCTGGTCGGCCGATTCCGCCGGGCCAGCGGCCTGAAAGCTGGCCAGGAGCCACGCTGCCTCGCGCTCGTCGAATCGGCCAAAGACCCACGCCGGCCCGAACGTGGCGGGCAGGTCCAGCGTGGTATCGACGGTCCGAAAGTGGTGGACGACTTCGGCACCGGCCGCGATCGCCGCGGCACGGTCCTCGGGGAGCAGCTTCAGCGCGTATTGGGTGCCCATCGCCGCCGCCAGGATCTTTCCGCCAGGATGGACCAGCGCTGGCCCGTCGAAGACCAGCCAGCGAGCGTCGACGGGGAGCGCTTCGTTGAGCTCACCCCAGAGCCGCTCGACAACGTCGGGATGCGTCCCGAGGTGTCGCCGGTCGACGTCCGCTGGGGGTGGGCCGAATGCCGCTTCCTCCGCGTGCCGACCGTGCGCCAGGTAGCGCAGCGCGCCGGCGTTCTCGGTCCGGTCGAGCAGCGGCAGCATCGGCTCATGGTAGGGAGGCCGGCACGGCGTTGCTACAATCGGAGTGCCCAAACCGACCGGAGGCCCGATGTCCGGCCACAGCAAATGGTCCCAGATCAAGCGGCAGAAGGGCGTCAACGACGCCAGACGCGGGGCGCTCTTCACCAAGCTCACCCGTGAGGTCATCACCGCCGCGCGCCAGGGCGGTGGCGACGTCGACGGCAACTACCGGCTGCGCATGGCGGTAGACAAGGCGCGCGACAACAGCATGCCGCTGGAGAACATCAAGCGCGCCATCGAGCGAGCGACCGGGGCGGGCGCCGATGCGGTGCAGTACGAGGAGATCACCTACGAGGGCCTCGGGCCGGCGAATGTGGCAGTGATCGTGGCCGTGATGACCGACAACCGGAACCGCACCGCCTCGGAGGTCCGCAGCATCTTCACCAAGATCGGCGGCTCGCTGACCCCCGTTGCCTGGCAGTTCGAGCAGCGCGGCCTCCTGAGCATCCCGCTGAAGGGAAATGACCCTGACGAGGTGACGCTGGCCGCCATCGACGCGGGAGCGACCGACGTCGATGCGCCGGAGGGCGGCGTCATCCTGGTCATGACCGAGCCGGCCGATCTCGAGCGTGTGCGCTCCTCGCTCGCCGCAGCCGGCCACCCCGCGAGCTCGGCCGAGCTGTCGATGGAGCCCACGACAAAGGTCGAGATCTCGGACGAGAAGACGGCCCGCCAGGTGCTGGGGTTCGTGGAGCGTCTCGAGGAGCTTGAGGACGTGCAGAACGTCTACGCCAATTTCGACCTGCCGGATGCGCTGATGGAGCAGCTGGAGGCATCGGTCGCCTGAGGCCGGGGGCCGCGTCCGCAAGGCATGGACAGAGACGAAGCGGCTGCCGTTGCCGAGAGCGTCATTGGTCGGCTGAGGGCGATGCGCTACCAGGCGCTGGTTGACCAGTTCCTCGACCAGGTCGAGGTTGAGTCGGTGGTCGGCACTTCCGGCGTCACCTACCAGGTCGAGATACAGGCATGGTGGGACTCGGGAGGGCGACCGAACCTGCTGGTCATCGTCGGGGTCGACGATGGCGGGTGGCGCTCATCCTTCTCCCAAGTGAACCGTGCCTTCATCATGGCCAACGACGGGTCGTTCGTTGGCGAGTAGTCGCGCCGCTACGATAGGGCTGTGATCGCACTTGGCATCGACCCCGGCACCGCCGAGTGCGGCTTCGGGGTCGTGGCGCTTGACGAGGGGAGGTTGCGCCTGGTCGACGCCGGCGTGATTCGCACCGACTCCGCCGCGACCGACGCCGAGCGGCTGCACGCCCTGCATGCCGCCCTCGTCCAGCTGCTCGGGCTGCATCGGCCGCAGCGGGTGGGGGTCGAGCGCCTCTTCTTCCAGCGCAACGTGCAGACCGCCATGGCGGTCGGCCAGGCCCGCGGCGTGGCACTGCTCGCTGCCGCGGAGGCTGGCGTGGCCGTCGACGAGCCGACTCCGAACGAGGTCAAGCAGGCCGTCTGCGGCAACGGAGCGGCCGACAAGCAGCAGGTTGCCGCCATGGTCGCGCGACTGCTGGGGGTCGTCCTCGATCGCGTGCCGGACGACGCGACGGACGCACTGGCGGTGGCGATCGGCTGCGCGTACCGCGGGGCCACCGCGATACGCGCAGCCGTGATCCGATGATCGGTTCCCTGCGCGGGCTGGTCACGCACGTCGGCCAGGAGTTCGTCCTGGTCGAGCTGGGGGGCGTCGGCTATCGGGTCGTAGCCGGCCCTTCGCTGCTGGCTCGCCTCCGCCTGGGGAGCGAGGCGCACATCTTCATCCACCACCTGGTGCGCGAGGATCAGCAGGCGCTCTTCGGCTTTGCCTCGCCGGAGGAGCTCGCCTTCTTCGAGCTGCTGATGACGGTCAGCGGGGTGGGGCCACGCCTGGCCCTCGCAATCACCAGCGCCCATGCCGTCACCAAGCTCCAGCTGGCGATCGTCACCGATGACGCGGACCTGCTCACGTCAGTGAGCGGCGTGGGGCGCAAGACGGCGCTGCGCATCATCCTGGAGCTGAAGGAGAGGATCCACGCCGCCGGCATCGCCGCCGGCGGGGGAGCGAGCACCGATTCGGACGTGGTCGCCGCGCTCGAGTCGCTTGGCTACACCGCCTCGGAGGCTCGTCGCGCGGCCGGAGCGGTGGCTGGAAACGACGATGGCCTCGACCTGCGCATCAAGGCTGCCCTCCAGGAGCTGGCCCGATCCCGATGATGGTGGAGTCCGAGCGCTGGAGCGACCCCGCGGTGGCGGCCCGCGTGCTGACCGAATTTCGTGTGTGGGCCGTTGTCGGTGCCTCGCCCGATCCGACGCGGGCGAGCCATGGCGTCACGCGCTCCCTGATGCAGTTCGGGTTCGAAGTGATCCCGATCTACCCGCGCGAGACGATGGTCCATGGCCTTCGCACCGTTCCAGACCTGCGCACCGCCGCGGCACAGCGGCTGCCCGAAAGCCCGATCGAGGTGGTCGACATCTTTCGCGCCTCGCACCGTGCGGGAGCCCACGTCGACGAGGCGATTGAGATCGGGGCAAAGGCAGTCTGGCTGCAACTGGGGGTTTGGGACGAGGCGGCGGCCGAGCGGGCGGAAGCGGCGGGGCTGGTGGTGGTGATGGACCGTTGCCCGGCGATCGACTATCCGCGGCTGAAGCTCGGCTGAGCCCTCACGCGTCGCGGCGCAAGACCAGCCCGATCTTGCCGAACGGGGGACGGGGGTCGGCGTAGGTCTTGACCCTCGCGTCGGACTCGCCCTGGACGCCCTGATCCCAGAGGCGATTGGTCGCTTCGAACGAGACTTCAGCCAGCTGCGGCCAGCGTTCCAACATCCGGCTCCCTATCTCATTGACCAGGTGCTGGATCGAGAGGCTGACGAACTGGTGAAAGACCGATGCCGCCAGGTCGGCCACCTGCTCGCCCGCCACGTAGACGGCGGCGTCGCCGCCCACGGCGTCCCGCGGATCCCCATAGCGCCACCCGATGTCACACCAGACGTAGAGCGGCCGATCCGGACGCTCGGGGAGGGTGGTGTGCTCGTCGCGTGCGAAGTCGGCGAAGGCGCTGCCCGTGATCTTGATGAGCTGCAGGTCGATCCGTCCGCAGCTGTGGCCGGTGATGCGCACCCGATCCTCATCACGATCGAGTTCGAGTGCCGCCGTCGAACGGTCGTTGCGGTCGCGTGCGAAGAGGACCTCGGACGCGGAGAATCCGTCGCCATCGTCGGCGGGGACCAGGGTTGCCGGGAATGGGAGCTCACGGCCGTGCATCGTGAGTCGTTCCATGTCCGGATAGGTCGCCAGGAAGGCCGACCCGACGTCGTGCAGCCAACCCTCGAGCGTCGGCGCCGTCGATCCCAGGGACGCCGCATGCATGAAGTTCTTCATCGTGTCGGTCGCCACCACGCGTCGGTTGTCGCCGCGGGTGTAGGCGTCGAGGAACGCGGTGCCGTGCACCGTCACCTCGAGCTCGGCCCCCATCAGGATGTTGTCGCGACCGGTGAAGGGCGACTCGGGGATCGACCTGACGCCCCGCAGCGGCGTGCCGTAGGTGCGGTACACCTTCACATCGGCCTTGCCGTAGTGGATGTCGTACCTCATTCGGCGCCGTCCTCGCGGTCCGGGTATTCACCGCGCAGCCCGGCGAGGCGGTCGGCGGCGATGTCGATCACGTCGTCGAGGCCGCGTCCCAGCTCTGCCGCTCGATCGTTGCGCATGGCTGCCTCAATCAGGGGCCCGATCGCGCTGAGTGGTCGGCCGGCGACGAAGGTGACGTAGCGGAACCCAAATCGTCCCTCGTAGACCTCGTTGAGCATCGCCAGCTCCTCGAGCATGGGTTGCTCATCCACCTCCTCGGTCGACCCGTAGCCCTGCTCTTCGAACGATGCCCGTGAGATGGCGGCGGGATCGCTGCCAAGAGCCGGATGGGCGTTGAGAAGCTCGATCTGATCTGCCTCGGGCATGGTTCGCGCCACTTCGCGTGCCGTCGCCAGGAACGCGCGATCGGAGTCGAACGGTCGAGTGGCCGCGAGCCGCTCGAGGAAGCCCCGAGCTCCTTCGAAGAGGGGAGCCACCTCATCCGCGAATGCTTCGGCCGAAAGGTCATTGAGATCCGCGATCGAGAGGTAGCCCATCATGTGCCGCGGTAGGTCGAGATCCCGAACGGCGACAGCAGCAGCGGCACGTGGTAGCTGCGCTCCACGTCGTCGATCCGAATGCCCACCGCGAGGTTCTCGAAGAAGTCGGCGTCCCGATCGAGCGTCGCCGCGTAGGCCGCCAGGTCGAAGACGAGCTGGTAGTCGCCAACCTCGAGCTCGCCGGGAAGTAGCGAGGGGATCCGGCCATCGGCATCGGTAGCAAGCTCGGTGATCAGCTCCGGCCGACCGTCCTGCTCGAGCCGGAAGAGGGCCACCGGCAGCCCGGCCGCAGGAACGCCGAGCTCGAGATCCAGGACGTGGGTCGAGATGGTGGGACGGAGATCGGCCACTGCTATCCTCCGCGCATGCCGAACCTGACGATCCGGGTAGGCGACCTGAACTTTACCGCCCGATGGGA
>JBKKBV010000146.1:0-12166 GCA_046713375.1 Candidatus Limnocylindria bacterium | reverse complement strand
CGTGGGACGTGGGCGCCAACACCGGCCGCTACAGCGCGATCGCGGCAGATGCGGGATTCTGGGTGCTCGCGCTGGACATCGACTGGGCCGCCGTGGAGCGCCACTACCTCGCCCTGAAAGCTGCCGGCGATCAACGAATCACCCCGCTCCTCGCCGACATAGCGGAGCCCTCGCCCGGGATCGGCTGGGCCAACGCCGAACGCGCCTCCCTGATCGATCGCGCCAATGCCGACGTGCTGATCGCCCTGGCGCTGGTGCATCACCTGGCGATCGGCCGCAACGTGCCCCTGCCGATGGTCAGCCGCCTGATGGCGCGTCTCAGCCCCAACCTGATCGTGGAATGGATCCCGAAGGACGACCCGATGGTGCGGCGCCTGCTGGCCGCCCGCCAGGACATCTTCGCCGACTATTCGCCCGATGGCTTCGGGGCCGCCTTCGGCCACGATTTCGAGACCGTCGAGGAGAGTCCGATCGAGGATTCCGGGCGGATCCTCTTCCGGATGCGACGCCGGGGCTGACGCCTAATCGGGCGGGCAGCTCCGCAGGTAGAGGACCTGCCACTCGTCGCGCAGCACCTCACACCAACCGGCGGACTCGGCGGGGCCACGGGTGAGAGTGGTCTCCGGCGGCAGCAGAATCGCCTCGACGTCGTATCTCGCGGCGAGGTTCTCCCAACCTGGATCGGCGGCCCGAATGGCCGTGTAGTCCTCGAGGACCTGCTGCGAATACATGTCGTTGCGTCCATCCACGAAGACGCGACCGCCGTCATCGTGCAACCGCCAGATCACGTACCCGCCCCAGCCGTACTCGGCGAGCACGTTGGCTTCCGGCGCCAGCCGCTCGAGGGCGTCCACCCCCGCCACCGGGAAGCGGGTGCCGAGGCTCCTGTCGATCGCCGCGTTCAGGTCTCGCGGGATGAGGACCGCCATCGAGCCGACCGCGATGACGAGCGCAGTCACGAGCTCCATGACGCGTCGGCCAAGCGCCCGCGAGGGCGCCATCGGCCTGTGCTGGCGATTCCGGCGCTCGTCTCGCTCCCGCAGGCGCGACTCGAACCCCATCACCAGGGTCGGCATGGCGAAGATCGCCGCGATTGGCGCGTTCCGCAGGGCGAGCAGGGCCATCGCCACCCCGACCCAGGAGAGCGCCACTAACCAGCCGGGCGTGGCGCGGCCACTATTCAACCCCAGCAGGACGATCATGAGCAGGAGCCCCATGTGCGCCGGCTCGTGGAAGTTGGGCGATTGCCACTCGGCGATGTTGGCCAGGCCCCAGTCGCCACCCTCGATGTAGCGCAACGGGTAGAGCACCCCGATCAGTCCGGCCGGGGTGACCATGGATGCGCCGATGACTCCCGCAAGCGCGACCAGCACCCAGTTGCGGCTAGGGGACATCGGCGTCCGGCCCGCCAGGGTGAAGAGGGCATACAGGCCGACAACACCCAGGCCGATGACGTACAGCCCGTGCAGGTTGGCCCACAGCACGAAGAGGGGAATCAGCATCAGGAATCGTCGCGGACGGTCGGGCCGAGCCTCGAGCAGGAACCAGGTCAAGCCGGCCAGCAGCAGCCAGCTGATGGCCTGCGGCCGCAGCGTGACGAAGCCGATCATCACGAACGCGCCGACGGCGAAGGGAATGGCCATGGCGAGCACCCGCGCTCCGCTGGCACGCTTCAGTGCCGTTGCGAGCACCGCGAAGATGGCCGCCGGGAAGAGCCCGAAGACGACCAGGGCGCCGATCCGCCCGAGCCCGGTCACCAGCCAATAGATGAGCAGCTCGGCAAGCCACTCGTGGGGGGTCCACGGCTTCCCGAACCAGGTGAAGCTGAATGGGTCCGTCGAGGGGACCTGCCCGGTCCGGGCAATCAGTTCTCCCGCACTGATGTGCCAGAAGAAATCGGGGTCCTGCACGCCCTTGGTGACGGTGATCGCAAACATCACCCCGCCGAGCGCGAGGGCGAGCAGCGCCACCGGCGAGGGCAGCCAGCGGAGCCAGCCGGCCGCTCGGTCATTCGGCGCGGCGTCGGACGGCCGGGTGGTGGTCATCGGCGGCGAGTCTAGTCGGTGCGTGCATGCACCGAAACGGCACAGAAGTACTGCGCGGCCGCCAGCCTCGACGAGGCTAGAGCCCTCCGCCCAGGAAGATGCCCGACAGCGTGGCCTGGGCGGCGACCCGATCGACACGGATGGTCACCATGCCACCGGCGGCGACATTGACCGGGAAGCTGAGCCACGCGCCGTCGTGGAAGGCAGTGGTCATGCTGACGAGCTGAACGCCCGAGCCGTCATCCACGTAGACCTTCTGGCGCCGAGAGGTGCCGTCCCAGTCGATCGCGTAGAGGCGCAGCGTCCCGCTGTAAGCGGTCGTGAACGTCAGATGCAGCCGCAGGCTGGTGCTGTGGAACCACTGGGCGGCGCGGCGCGTGGTCTGGGTCGCGTTCTCGAGCGCGCGGACGCTGGTCGTGCTGCTGGCCCACCGATAGCGGCTCCCCTGGTCGAGGGTGAGAGAGGCGTTTGGCAGCGAGATCACGTCGGTGGTCTTGTTCCATGCGAGCAGGGCATAGCCATCTGCGCCATAGGCACCGACCCAGTCACCCTGGGGCGCAACCGTCCAGCTGCCTGCTGGGCTCGGAGTCGGGGTCGGACTCGGCGTTGGAGTCGGAGAGGGCGTGGCGGTTGGGCTGGGCGTCGGCGTGGACGAGGGGGCTGGGGTCGGGGTCGCTCCGGCGGAGCCGTCCAGGAAGATGCCGGAGAGGGTCGACTGGCCGCCCGTCCGATCTGCGCGGACGGTCACGATCCCACCCGCGGCGACGCTGATCGGGAACTGGAGCCATGCCCCATCGTGGAACGAGGTGCTCAACGCGATGCTCCGCGGACCCGATCCGTCGTCCACGTAGACCGTCTGGCGACGGCTCGTGCCATCCCAGTCGATCGCATAGAGGCGCAATGATCCGCTGTAAGGGCTGCTGAAGGTCAGGTGCAACCGAAGGCTGCTGGAGTGGAACCATTGCGTGGCACGGCGCTGCGTCTGCGTGGGGTTCTCGAGCGCGCGGACGCTGGTGGTGGTGGAGGCCCAGCGGTAGCGACTCCCCTGGTCAAGGGTCAGGCTGGCCTGCGGCAGCGCCACCAGGTCCCCAGCCGACTCCCACCCGAGGAGGGCGTAGCCATCGGCCCCATAGACGCCCACCCAGTCTCCCTGCGGTGACTGCTCCCACGGGGGCGGGGTTGGTGCCGGTGTCGGCGTGGGTGACGGTGTCGGGGTGGGTGCGACGGGCGTCGCCGTCTTCTCGCTCGAGCGCGCTCCTGTGCCGAGCGCGTTGCCAGCAGCGACCTGGTAGTGGTAGGTCGTGCCGTTGACGACGCTGACGTCCGAGTACGAGAGGACGGGCCCAACTGTCGCGAGCTCAGTGGCCGTACCCGCAGCGGTCCCGCGGTAGACGGTGTAGCTCGTGATCGGGCTGCCGCCGTCCGCCGGCGCGATCCACGACAGGCCGACCTGCCCGTCTCCCGCCGACGCCGAAAGGGACGGCGCGGCCGGGGGTCCGGGTGGCGGCGGCACCCACCCATCGGCGACCTGGGCGGCGCGCAGGGCGTTCACCAGCGGTTCGGCGATTCCATCGGGGTCATCGGCCCATTGACCCTGGCCGGAGCAGCCCGGGACCGAGTCGGCATCGGCCCATGCCCCGCTGGGACACTCGCCGGTCTGCCGCAGCAGCGCGGCGACATCGGCTCCGGTGAGCGCTGGGTTGACTGCCTTCATGAGAGCAGCCACGCCCGATACATGCGGCGTCGCCATGGACGTGCCGCTGCTGGACTGGTATCCACCGTCCTTCCAGGTCGAGTAGATGCCGACGCCAGGCGCAATCACATCGATCGAAGTGCCGTAGTTGCTAAAGAAGGCGAAGGTGTCGTCGCAATCCAACCACCCCAGGTCCGGGACCAGGCCGCAGCCCGCCAGGCCGCCTGGCTCTCCGTCGAAGTCCGCGAGGGCCGATACGCTGATCACCTCGGGGTAGGCGGCTGGCACGAACGACCCGCCGTCGGTGGTCGAGTTGCCGGAGCCGCCCACCAGCACCATCCCCGTCGCGGACGCCCGGCAGATCGCCTCATGCAGGGGGTCGGAGACGCAATCGCCCCAGGCGCGTGACTCTCCGAAACTCATGGAGGCGACGTCGACGTCGTTGGCGGGATCGGCGTCGGCATTGAGGCCGATCAGCTGCTCGAGCCCGCACAACACCAGCGACTCGGACGAGTTGCCGGCGTCGTCGAACACCTTGACGGGGATGAGCGTCGCCTCCGGCGCAACACCGACCACCCCGACACCGTTCAGCGGAGCCGCCGCTGAGCCCGCCACGTGCGTGCCGTGCCCGTAGCCATCGTTCGGGGGGAGGAGCGGATCCAGGCAGTTCTTCCCGCTGGCCACGTCAATGGAGGCCGCCAGGTCGGGATGATCGAGGTCGATGCCGGTGTCGATGATGCCGATTCGGGCCGTCGCGCCCCGATAGTTGCCCTGGTACGCCCCGCCGGGCGCCCCCGGGACGTAGGCGTCGATGCGCTTCACGCCGTAGGGGAGGGTCTCGGTCAGGGCGACGACATTGTCGGGGTAGACACCCACAACCTGCGGGCTGTGCCGAAGCGCGTCGGCGGCCGCCGCCGAGCCCTTGAACTGGAAGCCGTTCAACGCGTGTCGGTAGACGAGCCCCGACGTCCCGCCGTTCGCACGAGCGAGGGCGCCGGCTTGGGTGGATGCATCGACGCCGGGTGCCAGCGTCACGATCCACGAGTCGGGCACGCTCTTGACCCCTGGCTGAGCCGTTGCCGGGGACGTTGCCATCGATGCGAGGAGGAACGCCACCGCAACGGCGGCAGTGGTGCGGCGACGGCGAGCTGATCGCATGAGCGAAGCCGATCCCTCCGGAGCGGCACGCGATGCATTCGCGATTGCCGCGAGGTCAGATCATGTCACTCATCGCTGGCCGTGGGAAGGGGTACGACCCCCTGACGTTGGACGCGCGCACCACTCATCCAGGCCACGATCAGCAGCCAGCCGAGCTCCGCGCCGAAGAGCAGCCAGCCAGCCGCCTGCGCCTCGAGCGCGATCCCGCCCCATATGACCGGATGGAGGCCGATGGCGAGAGTGGCCATCCGTCGTCGGAGCTCAGGAACCGCCGCAACCGCCAGGAGGATGCCCATCGTCGCCAGCACGAACTCGTGCTGGTTGGCGTGGGGCAGCACGAGCGGGGTGGCCAGGAAGGCGGCCGCGGCGGCGAGGTGTCGCGACGAGCTGCGCAGCCAGACGACCGCGACGAGGGCAAGCGTGGCGAGCGATCCTCCGATCACGAGCCAGGAGCCGGCATTCAGGCGCTCGGCGGCGCCGCGCCAATTCACCATCTCCTCTGAGTGGACCCCCAGCGAACCGACGCCGGCAACGCCGAACAGATGCGCGGGGTAACCAGCCAGCGCCTGGGGCGAGACGACGACGAAAGCCAGCACGAGGACCCCCAGTCCAGCGACCGCCGCGGTGCCCACGGCGCGCCAGTGCGCGCCAAGTACCTGCCACGCTCCCCACAATGGGGCGAGAGTCGGCTTCAGAAGGCTCAGCCCAAGGGCCAGCCCGGACCGATAGCGCGCCAGTCCGACCGACAGGCCGAGCAGCCCCACCGCGACCAGCGTGGACTGGCCGCGGATCGCCGCCATGACGGTCGGCCACGCAGTGAGGAGCAGGACCACCGCCAGCAGCCGATGCGAAGAGGCGCTCAAGCCGGCATGCCCTGCCGCTCGCCAGGCACCCCAGGCCAGCACGATCAGGCTGAGCAGCGTGAAGATTGCGAATCCCGCTGCCAGCGGCAATGCGCCCAGCGGAGCGACCAGCGCGGCGAACCACGGGGGCGAGTTGAAGGGAAGGGCGCCGTTCGCGAAGGTCGGCTCCTCGCCGATCAGCTCGCGCTGGGCATCCGCCTGGCAGCGCTCCTCGTACAGGCATGCGCCATGGCCGTCCAGCACGATCCGGGCAGCCACGTGATACGTCATGTAGTCCGACCGCTCTACCGCCCGGTACGGTCCGAGCAGGATCGCGCCCGCGAATACCAGGGCGACGACCGTCGCCAGCAGGGCATACGCGCCGGCCCAGGACATCGGTCGCCTCATGGCAGGCGACGGTAGCACGCGAACGGTGGCATTCCGTGGTACTTCGGGGTGGTGACGGCACGCACCCCACCAGCCGTAGACTCGCCGCCATGAGCGCCTCCCAGCGCCCCCGCCCTGCCGGCTTTGCGGCGTCAAGCGCCGCCGTCGTCGGCTTCTTCGCCGCCGCAGTCCTTCCGCGTGCCACCTGGCCGCTCATCGACGGCGACGTGTGGTGGCACATCCGTGCCGGCGAGGAGGTCCTGCGCACCGGGCGCATTCCGAACGTCGACAGCTGGAGCATCGTCGGCGCGGGCCGGCCGTGGACGAGCCAGGACTGGCTCGCCAATGTCCTCCTGGCGCTTGGCAACGATATGGGCGAGTGGGGCCGGACGGCGCTCTCGTTCCTGTTTGGGGCTTTCACGGTCCTTGCTTTATGGATCCTGTGGCGGGCCATCGCCCTGCGCCTGCCCTCGGTCGGCTGGGCGAGCCGCATCGTATGGCTCTCCGTCGGACTTCTCCTGGCCGGGCCGGTCATGGGCGTTCGCGTGCAGGTGCTCGACCTGCTCCTGGCCACGGCCGTCCTGTGGGTCCTGTGGCGCTACCAGGTCGACCCTTCCCGGCGCTGGCTGGTCGCCCTGCCGGCTATCGCGGCCCTGTGGGCCAACGTGCACGCCGGCTGGATCCTCCTCTTCCTGTTGGGAGGGGCGGTGCTCGTGGGCGAGGTCGCCGACCGGATACTGCGTCGCGAGCCGGGCGGCCAACGGCCCTTGAGGTGGGGGCAGATCCGGGACCTGGCGGTGGCACTGATCGCGAGCGTCGCCGCCCTTGCGCTCAACCCCAACGGCCTCGCGCTTTACACATACCCCTTCGACACGGTGGGCATAACCGCCCTGAATCGGTACGTGATGGAGTGGTTCCCGGCCGACCTGGGCAGCATCTTCGGCTGGCTGCTGCTTGGATTCGTGGTCATCGGCGTCATCCCGGCCTTCGCCTTAGCGCACCATCGGCTCCGGACCTCGGATGCGCTGATCCTGGTCGGCCTGACTGTCATGGCCTGGCAGGCGATCCGCTTCCTCCTCATCGTCGGGCCGATCGGCGGGGCGATCGTGGCGGTCGTCCTGTCGCCCGTCATCGCCTCGTCGCGGTTCGGGAGGAGCACGTCCGGAATCCTCGCGCGGCTCGCCCGTCCCGTGGGCGGCAGGCGCGGCGCCATCAATGCTGGAATCGCGGCGGTCCTGCTCATCCTGGGAGTCGGAGTCGCCCTCCTGCGTACCAGCCCTCCCGCCCAGGCGGCTGAGATCGCCCGCGGGCTGCCTGCCGGTGCGGTCGCCTGGATGGATGAGCACGAGCCGGGGACGCGCATCTTCAACCGATACGAATGGGGCGGCTATATCGGCCAGCACCGACCGCAGCAGCTCATCTTCATGGACGGCCGGGCCGATGTGTATGGGGACGACCTGCTCCAGATGTACGTGGGGATCATCGGCCTCCATGGCGATCCGCAGGACACGTTTGACCGCTACCAGATCGACTACGCGGTGTTCCCTCTTGACACGGCGCTCGCTGCCTGGTTCGATGCCTCATCGGCCTGGCAGCGGGTCTACCTCGACGAGACCGCTGCAATCTGGGTGCACCGCTGATGCGCCGCGACCTGCTGCTTCTCTTCGGGCTGGCGCTCGTCACCCGCGTCGCCGCAGCACTCCTGGTCGACTACCCGCCCTACACCGACCCCGCGTACTACCAGCTGGTCGGCGAGCAGCTGGCCGCAGGCCGCGGCTTCAGCGTGCCCGTGCTGTGGAGCTTCCTCGAGGTGGGCGGCCGCCTGCCCGCTGACCCGATGCTCCCCGTCCCGAGCAACGGGCATTGGATGCCGCTCACCTCGATCGTGGCGGCCGGATCGATTGCGCTCTTCGGCGACGTGCTGGGATCGTGGCGCGCCGCCGAGCTGCCGATGATCCTGATCGGCGCCGCGCTCGTCCCGTTCACCTATTACATCGCCGTGGACCTGTGGGGCTCGCGATTCAACGCCTGGATCGCGGCTTTGCTCGTCCTGGCCGCCGGGCCGCTGCTGGTCATGAGCCCACTGGTCGACGCCTTCGCCGTGTTCGGAGCGGCCGGGGCGGCCGCGATCTGGAGCTCGATCCGGGCGGTGCGCGCCCCGCGGGCCGGTCTATGGCTCGTGGCCGCGGGCGCGTGCGTGGGACTGGCGACGCTGGCACGGGTGGATGGCCTGCTGCTCGCGATGGCGCCGGCCGTGTCCTGGGCGATACGACGCGACTGGTCGTCGTGGTCGGCACGCCTTGGATGGGGAATTGCGACCTTCGCAGCTGCGCTGCTCATCCTGGCGCCATGGCTGGCAAGGGACCTGGCCATCTTCGGCAGCCCGTTTCCGTCGGCCGGCGGCCACACCCTGTGGATCACCAGCTATAACCAGCAGTTCTCCATCGCCCAGGATCCGTCGCTCGCGCAGTACCTCGCCTGGGGTCCGGGAAACATCATCGGCTCGAAGCTGGCCGCCTGGGTGGAGCTGGTCGGGAGGACCGCGGTGCTGTTGGGCGGGATCTTCATCCTGCCCTTCGGCTACGGCCTCTGGCGCGAGCGACGCCGGCGCGCGGAGCTGCAGCCCTTCCTGGCCTACTTCGTGCTGATGTTCGTGGCGATGGGAGCGGTCTTCACCTTCCATGCGCCGAAGGGCGCGTTCTACCACTCGTCGCTGGCATGGCTCCCGTTCGCCGCACCGCTGGCGGTCGCGAACCTCGCACCCGCGGCCAGCGCCGCCGGGCGGGCCTGGCCATTCCTGCGGCGATCGGCGACCCATCGATTCCTGGCGGTCGCGGGATTGATCGGTGCATTCACGCTGTCGCTGTCTGGTTCGGCGGTGCTGATCGGTCAATGGTCGGACGCGCATGAGCGTCTCCGACAGGCCGCCGACTTCCTCATGGACCGCGGCGCGCAATCGGCAGTGGTGATGGCGTACGACCCCGCCGCGCTCCACTCGCTGAGCGGAAATCCTGGCGTGGCTCCGCCGTTCGACCTCTTCCCGGTCATCGGCCAGGTGGTCGATGCCTACGACGTCCAATGGGTGGTCGTGACCCTTCCGCCAGGCGAGACGCGGGATTCGCTGGGGCTGTGGGATGGCGCATCTGCCACCGATTCCGCCGGGAACCACCCGGACTTCCTGCCAGCCGCCCCTGACTACGACGCCCCAAGGGTCCGCGTCTTCCGCGTCGTGCACGAGGCTGGGCTCACCTCGGAGTAGTACTTCCGGCGCCCGAAGTACTGTTGACTCGATGCACCTTTGACCGGGAGCATGGCCGCTGGCTCGGGTACTGCGCCGGGCCCGTACTAACGAGGACCAGCGACTTGCCACGTACCGCCGCGCGCCGCTCCACCGCGAAGACTCCCACCGTCCTGCCGACCAGCTTCGACCAGCTCCGGACACAGGCCGCGGAGAGCGTCCGACGCGATGCCCGCCGCCTCCGCGAGGTGGCCGAGCGCTATCGCCAGCAGTACCGCAGCCGCCTCGAGGAGTGGGTCCAGCTTCGTGCGCGAGTCGATCAGCGTGTGGCCGCTGCCCGCAAAGACGGCCCATCGGCCGCGGTGCTGCGAGCGGACAGAGACGATCTGGGGAGGGAGCTGGCGGGTCTGCAGGCAAGCCTGAAGCGGATCGACGTCGCGGCCCGCCAGCTGGAGCTGGTGCTGACCTACCTGAACAGCGACGACGAGCATGCCTCCGAGCCGACTCTGAGTGACGCGGACCTCTCCCCAGCCGCCATCTCTTTGAAGATCATCCAGGCGCAGGAGGGCGAGCGCCAGCATCTCGCCGAGGAGGTCCATGATGGACCGGCCCAGGTCCTTACGAATGCCATCTTCCAGGTCGAATACCTCGACCGGGTCATCGACGACTCGCCGGAGACCGCCCGCGCTGAGCTCTCCTTCCTGCGCACCATGCTGCGTGAGGGCCTGGATGAGGTCCGCTCATTCATCGTCGACCTGCGTCCGCCCGCTGTCGAGATGGGGTTGGAGCAGGCGATCACCGAAGCGGCGTCGGAGTTCGCCGCGAAGCACGGCATCGAGGTCGACGTGTCGGTCGCCGGCATCGACGCACGCGTGCCGCTCCAGGCAAAGGGCCCAATCCTGCGGGTCGTGCAGGAATCCCTCTCGAACGTCCGCAAGCACGCTGCCGCGACGGCTGTCCGCATCGGACTCGAGGCGGGTCACATCGTCATCGGCGATAACGGTCGAGGCTTCGACGTGATGCGGCTCGCTTCGGCCAGCCGCAACTTCGGCCTTCAGTTCATGCGCGAGCGCGCCGAGCTGATGGGTTCGGCACTCCAAATCGAGTCCCGCCAGGGGGAGGGGACTCGCATCCTTCTTCGCATACCGGAGGTTCGCTAATGGTTACCATGGCCGCCAAGGAGAAGATCGTGGAACAGGAGACCGAACGCCGTAAGGGGGCCGACCGTCGAGCCGCCGGGGCGAAGACGCGGATCGTGATCGTGGACGGGCACACCCTGTTCCGTCGCGGCGTGCGCAACATCCTCGAGCTCGAGGGTGACATGGAGGTCGTCGGCGAGGCCGGCAACGGTCGCGAGGCGATCACCACCATCCAGGAGCTGACCCCGGACGTTGTGCTGATGGACCTCACCCTGCCCCCGCCCAACGGGATCGAGACGACTCAGCGGGTCAAGCGGGAGCTGCCGCACACCGCGATCATCGTCCTCGCGCCGAACGAGGACGAGGACCAGCTCTTCGAGGCGATCAAGGCAGGCGCCGCCGCCTACGTCCTCAAGGACATCGATCCGACCGACCTGATCGCGATCATCCGACGCGTTCGTTCCGGCGAGTACCTGATCAACGACAAGGTCTTCAGCAAGCCGGCGGTCGCAAGCCGGGTCCTGAAGGAGTTCCGCGAGCTGGCGGTCTACGGGTCCGATGCCCAGCCGATCTTCGCGCCGCTCTCGCCGCGCGAGGTCGAGATCCTGGACAACATCGCCCAGGGGATGACCAATAAGCAGGTGGCCTATGCGCTGGGGATCAGCGAGCAGACGGTCAAGAACCACATGTCCAGCATCCTTCGCAAGCTGTCGGTGAACGACCGCACCCAGGCCGTCGTGTATGCCATGCGCCAGGGCTGGATCAAGATCCCCGAGGACTGAGAATCCGGAAGTCATTGCCCCACCGGTACTCCTGCGCCATGGGCGGGAGTGGCGGCGGCGACTAGTCTTCGGGCCTGACGTCGCCGGGTATCCGGGGCGGCATTCATCTCCTCCTCCGGCACAGGGACCGCGCTGCAGCAGCGCGGTCCCTGTGCTTGCCGGGGCCCGATGACCCTTGACAAGGAGGGGTGGTGCTGCGAAGGTACGCACCCGGCGACAGTCGGATTGGGACCATCGGGTCATGTTCAGATCCCGGATGGGACCTCTACGCTGCCGACGCCAATCCCGAAGGAAAGGAGGTAACGCAAGGAATGCTTCAGTTCATCAGCACTCTTATCAATCGGTTCCGACGCGAGGATGAGGACGGTCAGACGCTCGTCGAGTACGGTCTGCTCCTGGCCCTCATCGCGATCAT
This sequence comes from Candidatus Limnocylindria bacterium, assembly GCA_046713375.1. GTDB lineage: Bacteria > Chloroflexota > Limnocylindria > QHBO01 > QHBO01 > CF-167. Next base: position 467 of record JBKKBV010000146.1, on the reverse strand, counting down.
CGTGATCGTGGCCCTGCTCTTCCTGGGCCCGATCGTGAGCCAGATCTTCCAGAACGTCGGCGACAACCTGCAGGGCACCTGAGCCCCGCCAAGCATCGCTAGGCACAGTTGAGGCCCCCGGGACACCCGGGGGCCTCATCGCGTACCGGGGCAACCGCCTCGGAGGTACCAATCGCATAGCCGATAAGTCCGGTCGATGTGGCTTGTGGCTGGCTCGTAGACTGTTGACCGCAGTCACAACGTCGGACACACTGCACGGCCGGATTGTCATCATCCTCGCTCGAAGGGAAACATCGTGAAGCGATCAAATCGCCTGGTCATCCTCGTCGGCGTGCTGCTCGCCGTCCTCGCGTTCGTCGGCATCGTGGGCCTCCTGAGCCAGAAGCCGACGGTCGTCGAGAAGCGCACGGTGAACGTCCTCGTCGCAAAGGCCGATATCGCCATCGGCGACGCGGTGACTCCGGAAC
>JBKKBV010000145.1:0-12521 GCA_046713375.1 Candidatus Limnocylindria bacterium | reverse complement strand
TTCAGCTGGCTGCTGATCGTGCAGCTGCTGATCGCGCTGCTGGCGGTGATCGCCGCTGCCCGACCGTTCATGACCGTGAGCTCTGACCTCGCCGCCAACGTCGTCCTGATCGTGGATACCTCGGCCTCAATGGGCACGGTCGAGGACGGCACCTCGCGCGTGGCGCAGGCGCAGGCCGCGTCGCGTCGCGTGATCGGCCAGGTGCCGGAGGGCGGCCACGTGACGGTGGTGACGGCCGATGACTCGGCTCACGTTCTGGTGAGCGACACGGACGACCGAGCCGCGGCGCTCGCCGCCGTCGACGGGATCGTCGCCACCCAGGTGCCGGGCGACCTGACCGATGCCTTCGCACTCGTCTCGGCGCTCGCCGCTCGCGACTCCGACTCCACCGTGGTAGTGGTGACCGATGCGAACGCCGACCGCCTGCCGCGGGTCGGGATCGGCGCGCCGGTGCAGGTCGAGCGCGTCGGCACCACCGACGGCAACCAGGCGGTGGCGGCGCTGTCGCTGCTGCGCCGCTCCGGTGGCGCGCAGCTCGACCTGTTCGTGGCGGTCAGCAACCCGTCGGACGCGGACGTGACGCGGCGCCTGGAGATCTACGCGGACGACATCCTGGTGGACGCGCGCGACCTGGCCATCCCTGCCGAGCAGCGCTCCGAGGTGCTGATCAGCAGCGTGCCGCAGGGAGCCAGGGTGGTCGAGGCGCGACTCGCCGGCGAGGACGCACTGGCGGTCGACGATCGGGCCTTCGCGCTGGTGCCCTCCGCGGCGGCCGTGCGTGCGCTCCTGGTCGGCCCTGGCAACACGTACCTCGAGAATGCACTCGCCCTGCTCCCGCGCCTCGAGCTGTATGCCGTCGGCGTCGGCGGCTACCTGGATGCGCTGGCCGCCGCCGCCGAGGCAGGCACGCCCTATGGCGTGGTGATCTTCGATCGCACCGTCCCGGCCCAGTCGCCCACCGTCCCAGCGCTGTACCTGGGCCCGGCCGCCGATGGGGCCTTCGGGACCGTCGGCCGTGTGGTCGACGGCCCTGCCCTCGACCGGACTGACCCTGCCGATCCCCTGCTGCGATTCGTCGACCTCTCGACGCTGCACATCGGTCGCGCACGCGTCGTCACCCTGGCTGACGGGATGCGCCCGGTGGTCGAGAGCGTCCGCGGCGACCCGCTGGTCGCGATCGGTCGCGTAAACGGACTGGGTGTCGGGCTCATGTCCTTCGCCCTCGGCGACAGCGACCTCCCGCTCCAGGTCGCATTCCCGCTCCTCATGAGCAACCTGGTGGACGCCCTATTGCCGTCGACCGACGGCATCCTGCCGCCGTCCGTCGAGCTCGGCCAGCCGATCGCCGTCAGCATCGATCCCGCCATCCGGCGCGTGGCCGCCGTGACCGTTGCCAGTGGCGAGCAGTTGGAGCTGGAGGTCGTCGGGGGGCGGGTAACTGTGCCAGGCCCGCGAGTGACCGGCCTGGTAGACCTGCAGGTGGTCGACGATGGCACCGGACAGGGCGGCGTGTCGCTGGGCAGGACCGCCGCGAACCTCTTCAATCCCGGTGAGTCGCGCGTGACGCCCGGTGACCCGGCCAGGATTCGCGATCTCGGGCAGGTAGGCCCCTCCCCGGGCGGCGACGGCCTAACCGCGCGATCCGAGTGGTGGTGGCCGCTCGCTCTGGCCGGCCTCGTCCTGCTGCTGGTCGAGTGGATCCTCTTCCATCGCCCCACGCGTCGGGCCGTGGCCCGGATCCTGCGCCGCGGCCGTCCGCCGGCACCGGCGCGATCGAGCACTTCGGGCATGGCGGGCAGCTCCCGATGATCCCGGTCGCATTCACGGACCCGATCTGGCTGTGGCTGCTGCTGCCGGCCGGGGCCCTAGTGATCGGCGGCTGGTGGGCCGCGTCGCGCACGCTGCCGCGAGCACGCAGGGTCGCCTCGCTCATCATCCGCATGGTCCTGGTCGGATGCGTCGTGGCGTCCCTCGCCGGAGCCCGCCTTGCGCTTCCGTCCGACCGGCTGTCGGTCGTCTTCCTGGTCGACGCATCGGCCTCGATGCTCGACGCCAGCCGCGAGGAGCTGCTGGCGTTTGCCAAGCAAGCCGTGAGCCAGATCCCCGAGGGCGATACGGCGGGGGTCGTGGTCTTCGGGGCCAATGCCCTCGTCGATCGGCTGCCGTCGAACCTGGACGAGCTGCAGGCGCCGGGGTCGGTGCCGGTCGTCAGCGCGACCGATATCGCCGCGGCGGTACGCCTCGGGACGGCCATCTTCCCCGCCGGCACGCAACAGCGGCTTGTCCTCCTCTCCGATGGGAATGACACGAGCGGTCAGGCAGAGGAGGCGATCCTCTCCACCGCGGAGCACGGTGTGCGCCTGGATGTGGTGCTGCCCGGCGGCGAGACGTTCCCCGAGGCGCTGGTGGACGGGGTGGATGCCCCCTCCGGCGCGCGCGTGGGCGAGACCATCGAGCTCAACGTGCGCGTGCGCTCCACGGTTGCCACCGCCGCAACGCTGCGCCTGCTGGCCGACGGCGCAACCATCGCCACGCGTCAGCTCGCCCTGAAGCCCGGCACGATCAGCGTCCCGTTCACCGTGAAGGCCGATGAGCCGGGCTTCCATGTCTTCCGAGCGGTCCTCGAGCCGCGCTCGGATCATTTCACCGAAAACAATGCGGCCGATGCGTATGTGCTGGTCACCGGTGAGCCGCAGGTGCTGGTCGCCACCGACGACCCGGTTCGCGCCGCGGACCTGGTCGACGCCCTGACCACGGCGCGCCAGCACGTGACGGTCGTGCCGGCCGGCGGCGTCCCATCGTCGATCGCGACGCTTGCCGGCTACGACGCGGTCGTGCTTGACAACGTCTCGGCAGCGCAGCTGGGGGCCACCGCCATGGCGAGCCTGCAGGTCTACGTGCGCGACCTGGGCAAGGGGCTGGTGATGCTCGGCGGCCGCAGCAGCTACGGAGCCGGCGGCTATCTCAACTCCGTGCTTGAGGACGTGCTGCCGGTCTACATGACGGTCCGCGATCGGCAGCGTTCGCCAGACGTGGCGCTGGTCGCGGTGATCGACAAGAGCGGCAGCATGGCCGACTGCCACTGCACCAGCGACGACCGCGGCACTGGCACCAGCGGGACGCGCGGCTTCGAGAAGGTGGACATCGCCAAGGAGGCGATCCTGCGCGCCGCGGATGCGCTGTCCCCCACCGACCAGCTGGGAGTGGTGGCCTTTGACGAGGGCGCGCACTGGTCCGTGCGTACCGGCCCGATCGACCTCATCAGCCTCCAGAACTCGCTCGGCTTCAAGGCCGATGGGCAGACCAACATCTACGCCGGGCTGAAGGCGGCATACGACGACCTGATCCAGAATCCGGCCAAGCTGCGCCACATCATCCTAATCACCGATGGCTGGAGCCGGTCCGGCGCCTACGACGCCCTGCTGGTCGACATGAAGAAGGCGGGGATCACCCTGTCCACGATCGGTACCGGTGGCGGCTCGGCAACGATCCTGCGAAGGCTGGCCGAGCAGTCCGGCGGGCGCTATTACAACGCCGATGATGCGACCCGCATCCCCGACATCTTCCTGAAGGAGACGATCCGGACCGCCGGAGAGCAGATCGTCGAGGAGCCGTTCCAGCCGGTCCCCTCCTCGCCGTCCGAGATCCTGCGTGGCCTCGACCCCGGACGCCTCCCCTCGCTTCTCGGGTACAACGCGACCACCGCCAAGGGGACCGCCACGGTGGCCCTGCTCACCGGCCGCGACGACCCGCTGCTGGCGCAGTGGCAGTACGGCCTCGGGCGCTCGGTGGCATGGACCAGCGACGCGCGGCAGGCCTGGGCTACTCCCTGGATCGGCACCGACGCCTTCGGCACGCTGGCGGCACAGCTGGTGGCTTGGACCCTGCCGCCGCAGGACGAGCAGGGGATCGACGTGCGCTTCTCTCCGGGCCGCGATGGGGAGCTGAACATAGAAGTCACCTCGCTCGACGACGATGGGGCTCCGCGCAACTTCTATCGGACCGTGGTGCGGATGGTGGCGCCCGACCTGGCACCGCTGCAGAGCACGCTGACCCAGGTTGGACCCGGCCGCTATGCCGGCACGGTGCGAGCGGATCAGCCCGGTGCCTACCTCGTCCGCGTGGCCCAGACGCGCGACGGCGCCGATTCGGCGAATCGCACGCTCGGGGTCGTCTCGCCCGCCGCCGAGGAGTTCCGGCGGCTGGGGGTCGACGGCGAGGCGCTCGCCCGCTATGCCGGTGCGGGGCGCGGACGCCAGCTCCAGCTCGACCCAGAGGATCCGGAGGTCGTCAAACAGGTCTGGAGCCACGACATCGCCGCGGCCGCCTTCCCGACCCCGATCTGGCCGTGGCTCCTGCTGCTGGCCATGATCCTGGTCCCGATCGACGTGGGCGTGCGGCGCGTGGCACTGACCCGCGGCGACTTCAGCAGGGCGCGCGGCTGGATCGCTCGACGCGTGGGCCTGGCGCGGCCGATGCCGGAGGTCGTGCCCGGGCTCGCCGAGCTGCGCGCCGCACGCGGCAGGAGCCAGCGGCGCGCCGACCGGTCCGAGCGACCAAGGCCGCAGGCGGCAGAACCGCCTCCGGGCGGAACAGTGGCGCCCGCCGCCCCGCCGGCGAGTGCGCCCGAGCCCGTCGCTGACCCCTCTCCGCCGGCTGAGACGCTCGCCGAGCGACTCGCTCGCAAGCGACGCGGAGGCTAGGAACCGAGCAGAGCCCGGATCGGCTCCAGCGTCGAGGCGTCCTCTAACGAGCTGGTATCCCCCGGATCGAGCCCCAGGTAGGCGGCGCGCGCGAGGCGCCGCAGGATCTTGCCGTTGCGCGTCTTGGGCAGGCTCGGGACGAGGTGCACGGCCCCCGGCTTGAACGACTTGCCGAGGTGCTCGATGACCGTCTCGCCGATCTCCGACGCCAGCCGGTCGCTCCGTTCAGCGCCGTCGCGAACCACGGCCAAGAGCACGATTGTCTCGCCCTTGATCTCGTCGGGCGCCCCGACCGCCAGCGCCTCGACCACGAGAGGATGCGTGACCGCGGCCGACTCGACCTCCGCCGGACCGATCCGCTTGCCGGCCACCTTGATCGTGTCGTCCGAGCGGCCGGAGATGTACCAGTAGCCGGAGGCGTCGATTCGCGCCCAGTCGCCGTGGACCCAGACCCCCGGCAGGCGGCTCCAGTACGTCTCGAGGTAGCGGTCGCGATCGTGCCAGAAGCCCTGCGTCATGCCCGGCCATGGCTGTCGAATCACCAGCTCCCCAACGTCGCCGCGCAGCGGATGTCCCTCGGCGTCCACCACGTCGGCGGCCATCCCGGGTGAGGGTCCGGAGAACGAGCACGGTGCGATCGGCGCGATGGTGGTGCAGCCCAAGATCCCACCGCTGATCTCCGTGCCGCCGGAGTAGTTGATGATCGGCAGGTGCTCGCCACCAACCGCCCGAAAGAGCCACCACCACGGATCCGGGTTCCACGGCTCGCCGGTCGAGCCAAGCACGAACAGGCTCGACAGGTCGTGCGCAGCCGGTGGCTCGCTGCCGTGGGTCATCAGCGCGCGAACCAGCGTGGGGCTGATCCCCAGGTGCGTGATCCGGTGACGCTCGACGAGGCTCCAGAGCCGATCTGGACCCGGGTAATCGGGCGTGCCCTCGTAGATGAACAGCGTGGCGCCCAGCATCGGCGCCCCGGCGACAGCCCAGGGACCCATCATCCAGCCCATGTCCGTGAACCAGAAGAGGGTGTCGCCGGCCTGGAGGTCGAAGGCATGGGCCAGGTCCACCGCCGCCTTGATCGGAAAGCCTCCATGGACGTGGAGCGCCCCCTTCGGCCGGCCGGTGGTCCCGGAGGTGTAGATGATCATGAAGGGGTCGTTGGCGTCGGTCGCCACAGTCGCCAGCGGCACAGTCGAAGCCGATGTCACGGCCGCGTCCCACCACAGGTCGCGCTCCGGATCCCATGCGACGTCAGCACCGGTGCGGCGGACGACCAGGCAGCGCTCGACCGATGGCGCATGGGCCAGCGCCTCGTCCGCGGTCGCCTTCATCGGCACCGGCCTACCACGACGCGCGAAGCCGTCGGCGGTGACGAGCAGCCTTGCCTCGCAATCGGCGAGACGGCTGGCGACCGCATCGGCGCCGTAGCCGGAGAAGATGGGGGTGTAGATCGCGCCGAGCTTGCCGACCGCCAGGACCGCGATCACCGCCTCGGGGATCATCGGCAGGAAGATGCCGACCCGGTCGCCGCGCTCGACACCCAGCCCGGCCATCGCTCGTGCGGCGCGGTCGACCGCCCAGCGCAGCTGGGCACGGGTGAAGTGGCGTACCTCGCCGTCCTCCCCCTCCCAGGCCAGCGCCATCTCGTCCGGGCGGGCAGCGGCGGGCTCGTCGACCGCCATGCGGACGTAGTTGAAGCCGGCGCCGCTGAACCATCGGGACCATTCGATCCCGCGGGTGAGGTCCAGGATCGTTCCCGGCTCGGGGTCGAACCGAACGCCGATATCCGCCACCGCCGCCTGCCAGAACCAGGCCGGGTCGGCAACGGCGCGAGCCTGGAGCGCTTCGAGGTCCTCGCAGCCGGTATCGGTCAGGAATCGGGCCAGCCGGCTGCGGTCCAGGTAGGCCGGCGATGGACGCCAGGCCGTGGCGTCGGTATCGGTCCCGAACAGCGGGCCGTTCACATCGCGCGCACGCCGAGCAGGTTGCGTGCGATGACCATGCGCTGGATCTCGCTGGTGCCCTCGCCGATCTCGGTCAGCTTGGCGTCGCGCAGGTAGCGCTCGACGCGGTACTCGGTCACGTAGCCGTAGCCGCCATGCACCTGCAGCGCGTCGTTGGTCACCTGCCGCGCCACCTCGCTGGCGAAGAGCTTGGCCATGGCTGCCTCGGTCGAGTACGGCTCGCCGCTGTCCTTCAGCCAGGCGGCGCGGTAGACCATCAGGCGGGCCGCGTCGATCTGAGTCGCCATATCGGCGATCTTGAAGGCGATCCCCTGGAACGAGGCAATCGGCCGGCCGAACTGCTGGCGTTCCTTGGAATACGCGGAGGCGGCCTCGTACGCTGCCTGGGCCAGGCCAAGCGCCATGGCGGCGATCCCGATTCGGCCTCCGTCGAGAGTCTTCAGGAAGAGCCGATCCCCTTCGCCCTCCTCTCCCAGCAGGTTCTCGCCGGGGATCCGGCACTCGTCGAAGAGCAGCTCGCCGGTGTTGCTCGCATGGAGGCCCATCTTCTCCTCCATGCGACCGATGGAGAAGCCCGGCGTGTCCGCCTCGACGATGAAGGCGCTGATCTTGCCGGAGTCCGCGTTGCGATCCGTGACGGCGGTGACGATGTAAATCTCCGCCACTCCGGCGTTGGTGATGAAGCGCTTGCTTCCGCTCAGCACCCAGCTGTCGCCATCGCGATGTGCCCGCGTCCGCGTCCCGCGCGAATCAGAGCCGGCTCCCGCCTCGGTGAGGCCATAGGCGCCCAGCTTGGCGCCGCTCGCCAGCGGGCGCAGGAAGCGCTCCTTCTGCTCCGGCGTGCCCGACATGAAGATGGGTGCACAGCCGAGGCTAGTGTGCGCGCTGACGATGATCCCCACACTGCCGGAGACACGTGACAGCTCCTCGATGGTGATCGCGTAGGCGAGGGAGTCGAGCCCCGTCCCGCCCACCTCCTCGGGATAGGGCACGCCCAGCAGCCCGAGCCCGGCAGCCTTACGGATGATCTCGGTGGGGAACTCGCCGGCGCGCTCCATCTCATCGGCGACGGGGGCGATTTCCCGCTCGGCGAAGTCGCGAACGGTGCGCCGAATCTCGACATGCGGCGCGGAGAGGGCAAAGTCCATCGGTCCGGCGAGTCTAGCAGCCCGGCTCGTTGACACCGTTGCGCGGCACGGTCCTATACTCCCGGTCTGGCCTCGCGAGGCCGCCCGTTCCGATCAGGTTCCCCACTTCGCACGAGGGACCCCGGTTGCCGCAAAGCGTCGACGTCCGGCTCGACCACATCACCAAGCGCTTCCACGAGGTCGTCGCGGTCGATGACCTGTCGTTGGAGATCGAGCGGGGCGAGTTCTTCTCGATGCTCGGCCCATCGGGCTGCGGCAAGACGACCACCCTGCGCATGATCGGCGGGTTCGAGGAGGCGTCCTCCGGCACCATCTACCTCGGCGACGCCGATGTCACCGGTCTGCCGCCGTTCAAGCGCGACGTGAACACCGTCTTCCAGAACTACGCGCTCTTCCCGCATCTGACTGTCTTCGAGAACGTCGCGTTCGGGCTCCGCCGGCGCAAGGTGGCCGCGGCCGAGATCGCAACGCAGGTCGGGGCCATGCTGGAGCTGGTCGAGCTGCCGGGCTACGAGGCTCGCAAGCCGTCGCAGCTCTCTGGCGGGCAGCAGCAGCGCGTGGCTCTCGCACGCGCACTCATCAACCACCCGCGTGTCCTGCTGCTCGATGAGCCGCTCGGGGCGCTCGACCTGAAGCTGCGCAAGCAGATGCAGCTCGAGCTGAAGCGCATCCAGACCGAGGTCGGGATCACCTTCATCTACGTGACCCACGACCAGGAAGAGGCGATGACCATGTCCGACCGGATCGCAGTGATGCGCGCCGGCCGGATCGAGCAGCTTGGCAACCCCGAGCAGCTGTATGAGCGCCCGAAGACCGCCTTCGTGGCCGGCTTCCTCGGGGTCTCGAACCTCCTGGAGGGCGAAGTCGCCGGCGGCGATGGCTCGCTGGTCACCATCAAGCTCGGCGACGGGACGCTGCTGCGCGCCCCCGCCGACGGAGCGGCGAGCTCGGGGCCGGTGCGGGTCGGCGTCAGGCCGGAGAAGCTGCGCGTTGATGCCGGCGCCGAGGCAGGCGCCAGCAACGGCCTGAATGCGCTGAGCGGGACCGTCCTGGACGCCAGCTATATCGGGGTGAGCACCCAGTACGTCGTGCAGACGGCCGAGGGCCATCGGCTGACCGTGTATGCCCAGAACCTCGACACCGCCGGAGCCGGCGAGCTGCTGGCCGGCGGGCAGCATGTCACCCTCACCTGGAAGCCACAGCACACATTCGTGATCAGCGGACCGGCCGAGCATGTGGCCGGCGATCCGCACACGTCCGAAGAAGGAGAGACCGATGAGTGACCAGGAGCCCCGGAGTCAGATCGAGCTGGCCATCGACAACATGATGCGGCGGGACCTGATCAGCCGTCGGACCTTCATGCGCCGCGCCGGCCGCGGCGGGATTGCCCTTGGTGCGCTGGTGACGCTTCCAGGACTCCTGGCAGCCTGCCAGCCGGCAGCGGACCCCAACAAGCTGGCCTGGCTCAACTGGCCGCTCTACATCGACTTCTCCGACGACGAGAGCAGCAACCCGAGCCTCGACGCGTTCACCGCCGAGACCGGGATCGCGGTCGAGTACAACGAGGGCCTGCTCGACAATGCCGAGTTCCTTTCGAAGTACGCCGCAGACCTGCGGGCTGGCAACAACACCGGCTGGGACGTCATGTCACCTGGCGGTTGGGTCGTAGAGCGCATGGCCCGGCTCGGCTGGCTCGAGGAGATCGACCACTCGAAGTTGCCGAACTGGACGGCCAACTGCGCGGACTACGCCAAAGGCCTCTGGTTCGACACCGACAACAAGTACAGCGTCTGGTGGCAGGGCGGCATCACTGGCATCGCGTATGACCCAGAGCTGACCGGCCGCGAGATCACCACCTTCGATGATCTGCTCGACCCTGCGTTCTCGGGCAAGGCCGGCGGCTTCAGCGATATGCGCGACATGTTCGGGCTCACGCTCCTCTCGCTTGGTGTCCATCCCGAGGACGCGACCGTCGACGACGTAAAGAAGGCCCAGGAGACGCTGCTCGGTGTCCCTGAAGGGCACTTCCGTGGCTTCTATGGCAACGAGTACTACGAATCGCTTGTCAGCGGTGACCTTGCCATCAGCGTTGCGTGGTCCGGCGACATCAGCCAGATGAACCTATACGACAACGACAAGGTCAAGTTCATCGTGCCCGCCTCAGGCGGCATGCGCTGGAACGACAACCTCGTGATCCCCAAGGGCGGCGCGAACGTCGAGGGGGCGCACAAGCTGATCGACTACTACTACGGCATCGATGCCGCTGCGATGCTGTCTGAGTGGGTCGGCTACTTCACGCCAGTGAAGGACCTCGACGCGAAGATCCTCGAGGACGCCGAGGCTACACGGGCAGATGACCCTGAGTGGGCCGACACGCTCGAAGCCATGGCCCCCACGGTCATCCCCAGTGCAGACCAGATCGACAACACCTACACCGACAAGGAACTGTCCGAGGAGGAGGAGAAGGAATGGAACGACCTCTTCGAGGCGGTTCTCGGCGCATGACAGCCGGATAGCCAGTTCGCTTCCGCTCAGGGCCATCCGGTGCCTTCGCTGCGACGCGGGTTGACACCCCTGCTCCTGTTGCTGCCCGGCGGCGGCTGGCTCGTCGTCTTCTTCGCGGTGCCGATGGCCTTCATGCTGCTTATCTCACTGCAGCAGGGGACCTTCGACACCGGCTACCAGCTCACCTGGAATTTCGGCATTTATCCCGAGGTGATCGCCGAGTACTGGGAGCTGTACCTCCGCTCTGCCCTCTTCGCCGTGATCACGACCATCGTGACGCTGGCGGTCGGCTACCCGGTCGCCTACACCATCGCCTTCCGCGGAGGGAGGCTGAAGAATGCCCTGCTGCTGGTGGTGGTGCTCCCGTTCTTCGTGAGCTTCGTGATCCGCACCTTGAACTGGCGGATGATCCTGTCGGACAACGGGATGGTCTTCGGATTCCTCAAGGACATCGGCCTGCTCCAGGCGGACTTCCATTTCCTGGCGACGCCCGCATCGGTCATCTTCGGGCTTACGTACAACTTCCTGCCGTTCATGATCCTGCCGCTGTACGTCGCCCTCGAAAAGATCGACCGGCGACTGATCGAGGCTGCCACCGACCTGTATGCCAGTCGAGCACAGGCGTTCTGGCGCGTGACCTTCGTCCTCTCCCTACCGGGCGTCGTGGCCGGATCGCTGCTGACTTTCATCCCTGCGGTTGGCGACTTCATCACCGCCGAGGTGATCGGGGCCGGCAACCCGCAAGTCTTCATGGTCGGCAACATCATCCAGCGCAAGTTCCTTGACAGCCTCGACTATCCGGCGGCCGCGGCCCTTTCGTTCGTGCTGGTAGCGGTGGTGATGTCGCTGGTCGCCGTCTACACCCGGCTCGTCGGCAGCGAACGGCTTGCCGGTTGAGATGGCGATGACCGCTGACGCCACGACCCCGCCACGACGATCCGGGCTGCGGGGACAGCTGGCCGGCCTGGCTCTGCCGGTCTTCACCGGCCTGCTCCTGCTCTTCCTGTTCGCGCCGATCGCCGTGATGATCGCCTTCAGTTTCAACGACCCAGCCGGGCGGCAGAACATCACCTGGCAGGGCTTCACGCTTCGCAACTACGTCGACGTGTGGGGTCGCTCGGAGATCACGGACGCGATGACGACCAGCTTGGGGGTCGCCGTGATCTCGACGATCTTCGCCACCGCCTTCGGCACCATGATCGGCCTCGCGCTTACGCGCCACGAGTTCCGGGGCCGGTGGATCATGAACCTGCTGATCTTCATCCCCATGACGGCGCCGGAAATCATCCTGGGTGCGTCACTGCTGACGCTCTGGGTCAGCTTCGGCGTGGAACGAGGTTTCCTTACGATCCTGGCGGCGCACATCATGTTCAATATCAGCTTCGTGGTCGTGACGGTGCGTGCCCGCCTGGCCGGCATGAACCGATCCCTCGAAGAGGCGGGCATGGACCTCTATGCCGATGGCCGCACGACGTTCTGGAAGGTCACCTTCCCGCTCATCTTCCCGGGCATCCTGTCGGCTGCCCTGCTCGCCTTCGCCCTTTCGATCGACGACTACGTGATCACCGTCTTCTCTGCCGGCAGCGTGGAGACGTTCCCGCTGTGGGTCTACGGCGCGAGCCGGCTGGGCATCCCGCCCGAAGTCAATGTGCTCGGGACGCTGATCTTCCTGGTCGCCTTCGCGTTCATTGGCGTCCAGCTCTGGAGCCAGCGCACCGCCGGCCGCTCGACGGATGCGGCGCCGCCGGTCAGTGTTGCCCTGCGATGAGCAGCAGCCAGGAACCGAGGGTCGACGAGCGGGCTGACGACAGCGCCCTCTGGCTGGCGCGCCGTCACGGCGTCCCGCCGGTGTGGGCCCGGTACACCGACCTTGTCGTAGAGCGCGGCATCGGCTCCTGGGTCGAGACCATCGACGGCGAGCGCTACCTCGACTACACCTGCGGGATCGGGGTCACCAACACCGGCCACGCCCACCCGCGCGTCGCGGCAGCGATTGCCGACCAGGCCGGCAAGATCATCCACGCCCAGCAGAACATCCTCTATCACAAGCCCGGCCTCGAGCTTCACGCACGCTTGCCCCGCACGTTCCCAGGACTTCGAGACGGAGAGGAGGCGGGGCTCTTCCTCTCGAACTCGGGGGCGGAGGCGATCGAGGCGTCCGTCAAGCTGGCCAAGTACGCCACCCGGCGGCCCGCGATCAT
>JBKKBV010000144.1:0-30685 GCA_046713375.1 Candidatus Limnocylindria bacterium | reverse complement strand
CGATTCTCGAGCACCTGGTCACCTCGGCGCGCAATAAGGGTTGTACGCGCGTGGATGTCACCGATCCTCTCGCCACCGCCGAGCCGGCGCTGCTGAAGCGCGCCGGGTTCGCGAGACGAGGGGCGCTGCTGAGCCGCGCCGCCGGCTGATTCGTTCAGACGGGGCGCGCCGTGGCCGGGACCCCGCAGCGTCAACCGCATCGGAATCTAAACCTAGGAGAAGCTCACTTGAGCAAGAACGTGGCCGTCTTCGTTGACGTTGCCAACCTCTACTACTCAGCCCGTGGCCTGGAGGTCGACGTCGATTACGTCGCGCTCCTCAAAGCGGCCACCAAGGGGCGCGACCTGATTCGCGCCTACGCCTACTCCGGGCTTGACCCGGAGAACGAAAACCAGCGCAAGTTCATCGACTTCCTGGGCAAGAACGACTATAAGGTCGTTCACAAGGACATCCGCAAGTTCGGCGACGGCCGCGTCAAGGCCAACCTGGACATTGAGCTGGTGGTCGATCTATTCCGCCTCGCCGATCGGATGGATATCGCGGTGATCGTGTCAGGTGACGGCGACTTCGCTCCCGCCATCCGGGCGCTCCAGGACAAGGGCGTCCGCTGCGAGGTGATCAGCTTCCGGCCAAACACCAGCTCGGATCTCATCGCCGTTGCGGACGAGTTCATCGACATCATGAAGATCATCGGCATCGGGCGCGGCAAGGATGCCGACAAGGCCAGCAAGGTCATGAGCGCACCGCCGATGCCGGCCAAGGAGGTCGTCCCCGAGTTCGGGTTCCGCGAGGCTCCCGCCGCCGTGGCGGCTGCCGCCCTGGCGGCGATCCGGGAAGGCGGCGCCAAGCCTGCGTCGCGTGGTCGCGGGCGAGGAGGGGCTCGACCGGAGCCCAGTCTCGAAGCCATGGCGCCAGGTACCGAAGAGCCACCCGAGGCCCCGACAGCGGCCGAGGAAGCCGCAGATGGTGCCACTGGCGAGGCTCGTCGACGCCGTCGCCGGCGTGGAGGTCGAGGACGCGGTCGCGGTCGTGGGAGAACAGATGAGGCGGCGGCCGAGGTGACGGCCACCTCTCCGGCTCCCGATGCGCCGATCGGCTGGACCGAGCTCGACGACATCTCGCAGGTCGGCATGGCCGACACTGACAAAGCGCGCGAGTACTCCTTCGAGGAGGCCGATGCCGCGACACTGGCCGAGCTTGGCATGACCCCTTCCGCAGAGGTGGCAGCAGCTCCCCCTTCGGAGGCTCCCGCTGCGGAACCAGGCAAGCCGAGGCGTGGCCGCAAGCCGGTCGAGGCACCAGCCGAGCCCGAGCCCGTTGAGGCTCCCAAGCCAAGACGGGGCCGCGCTCGACCGGTCGCCGCCGCGAATGCGCCCTCCGGGGCGACTGGGGCCAGCCCCGCGCCCAAGCCTCGAGGCCGGACGGCGAAAGCCAAGGGCGGGAACACGGCAGAGCCAGCCGCGCCAAAGACACGAACCAGGTCCCGGGCCAAGCCAGCCCCCGAGCCGGCAGCCGCGGAAGGGTCCGAAGAGGGCGCCGAAGAGGGGATCTGGCAGCGCTTCCGCGGCGCCAGGACCAAGGCCCCCTAACGTCCGCGGACGCAGAGAGGCCGGCTCGCGGGCCGGCCTCTGGCGGAGATGTCCGATTGAGCTGGGGGTCTACTCGACCTCGTCGACGGTGGTCGGCCGCGGGGTCCGCTTGCGGGTCGCCGCGGGCGGCGTGACCTTGGGAGCCTCGACCGCTTCGATGATCGGCTCGGGGATTGGTTCGCCGTTCGTCTCGCCGTCGCCCTCCGGGCGCTGGAAGATCGGAACCCACTCGCCCGCCGACGTCGCTGCTTCGCGGGCGCGTGCCGCAACCTCGCGTGCACTGGTGGAAGCGACCTCGCGAGCGCGAGTCGCGGCATCCTTGGCGGTGACGGCCAACTCATCGCGCATCTGACGGCCCGCCTTTGGGGCGGTCAGGATGGCTGCGATGAGGCCTGCCGCTGCCCCGAGCAGGAGGCCGCCGAAGAACGATCCCCAGTGGCGCCGCTCGCGGCGGGCGCGGATGCCCATCCGTACCGCGGCGTCGTCGATCAGCTCGCGGGCTACGGGCACGGCGGCGCCGGCCGCGCCGAGCGCGGCGGTGCGCTTGTTCCACAGCTGGTTGAGGCCTGGAAGCATCTCCTGTCGCCAGGTGCGGCTGCCCCAGCGCAGGGCATCGCGACCCGCTCGAGCGGCATCGCGACGGATCGGCTCGGCGTCGCGCCAGCTGGTGGCCGCCTGGTCGGAGGCCTTCTCTGCAGCCTCGCCAAGGGCGGCCACGAGTGTTCGTGCCCGCTTCGTTACGTTGTCCTGGATCTTCGGGTCGAACAATCGCTCGACCATCGACCTGGCATTGGTCGTTACCTGATCGGCCACGGCTGACATCTCCTTGGTTCTCAGGTTGGGGGCGTACCGCCAAGTATCGCATCAATCCCCGGATGGCGCCCCGCCGCCCGCCTGACGGTTCGGCGGATCCGGTTGCCGGCCGGCCGCCAGCGCGCGTGCCCGAGCGGGCGGACAGGGCCACGGCATGCTGCCGACCGGGGCGTGATCGGCTCCTTACCAGGGGCTTACCGGCCGCCCTGCCTATACTCCGGCCATGACTGAAACGGCGCCCGCGGCGGGGTTTCGCAGCCTGGGGCAGGCAACCTCCCGAACCATCGTCCAGCGATCGGCGGCCCGTGGCCGGCTGCAGCGCACGCTCCTGGTCCACGGCCCTTCAGGAAGCGGCAAGGGCGCATTCGTCGATGACCTGCTGGCGCTCCTCCTCTGCCAGGCGGTCGACGGGGAGCGGCCATGCAACGTCTGTCCGGGCTGTCGACAGGCGCGCGCCCACACCCACCCCGACCTGGTGATCGGCTCGCCGGAGCAGTGGAGGGACGATCGGTCGACCGGGGAGAGCATCGTCGCTGCAGCGCGCAGGTGGCTGGCCGAAAGCGCCGGCGCGCCGATTGTCGCCGAGCGACGCGTAATCCTGGTCCAGGGCGTCGATCGGGCCAACGAGCAGACCCAGAACGCGCTGCTGAAAGTGCTCGAGGAGCCGACCAGCCGACACATGTTCGTGCTGGTCGCGGATGAGCCAACCCGGGTCCTTTCCACCATTCGGTCCCGGAGCCAGTCGCTGCGCGTGGGGGCGGTTCCGCGTGCCGAGCTGGTCGCGTGGCTTGTCGACCGCGAGCGTCTGCCCGTCGACCAGGCCGATGCGCTGGCACGCATCGCCGACGGCATGCCCGGCACGGCGATCGGGTATGCCCGCGCCCCCCGGCTGGTGGACTGGCGACGTCGAACGCAGCGCGAGCTGCTGTGGCTGCTGGCACGGGGCCGCGCGGATCGGTTCAGCTCCGTTCGCGATCTGCTCGACGATGCCGCGCGCATTGGCATCGAGCAACCCACCGGGCACGAGGAGCAGGTCGTTGAGGACGGAGCCCGCCCGACCAGCGGCGCGCAACGCGAAGCCGCCCTTCTGATCGTCGAAGCGTGGCTCGGCCTTGCGCGCGACCTCGCGGTGGCCGCTGCGGGCAGACCGCAGCTGGCAGCCGCCGCGGCGCTCGACCCCGAACGGCCGAGCCTGGCGGAGCGGATCGGCCAGCCGGCGATCCGCGACTTCATCGCCCTGCTCGAGCGAATCCGCGACGGCCTGCGCCAGAACGCCGCCCCCCGCTTGGCGCTCGAGGTGGCAATGCTCGCCTGGCCCAACCAGGCGCCCCGGTGAGTGGCGCGTCTGCGGGGGACCTGGAGCGCCTCTCCGCGACCATCGTCGGACGGGTGCAGGGCGTTGGATTCCGATGGTGGGTGCGCTCGGCCGCCGACCGAATGGGCCTGACCGGCTGGGTCATGAACGGTGCTGACGAGCGTTCGGTGGAGCTGGTTGCCGAAGGCCCAGTGGCATCACTCGATCGGCTTGAAGGGCTCTTGCGTGAGGGACCTCCGGGCGCGGTGGTCGATCGGGTGGAGGCCACCCGATCGCCGGCGTCCGGCAGCTACGGCCGCTTTCAGATCACCCGGCCGTGAACTGGCGCGCCGTTGGCTGCGGCACGCTGGCCCTCGTTGTCTTCCTGGCGGTGGCGCTGTGGGGCATGTCGAAGGCGTTCGACCGGCTTGAGGGCTGCCCCGCCCAGTTGCAATGGGGCGACCGTGTCTACCGGTCGAGTGGGTCGCCACGACCAGAGCCGAGCTTCGCGGAGGGCGCACCGGTTGAGCTTGGCTCGACCTTCATCGGCCTGACCACCCGCCGGGTGTGGGGCCCGCCGGGCAGCGCCCCCTCGCAGTCGGCAACCGACCGGCCCAGTCGCATCTACCTCGACTGCGACGACGGCAGCGTCCTGCTCTTCACCGTCGAGAGCGTCGCGCCCTAGTCCTGCTGTCCGACCTGCAGGTGGGCAGCCAAGGCGTACCGGTCGGTCATGCCGGCCACGTAATCGGCGACCTGGGTGATGAGGGGGGCATCGGCCTCGCGATAGGTGGCCGGGATCTGATCCGGATGTGCCAGATGGTGGTCGACTAACGCGCGCAGGGTGTCGATCGCGACGCGCTGCTCCCGCAGGAGCGACGGCGCGAGGTAGACCCGCTCGAACATGAACGCGCGCAGGTCGTGCATCACGGCCAGCGTCTCGTCAGCCATCCGCACCTCCCCGACCTCCAGCGAATGCTCGAGGACCGCATCGATCATCTCGCCGACCCAGACTCGTCCCGGCTCTCCGAAGCGGGCCATGACGGCGGGCGGGAAGGAGTTGGCCTTCAGGACGCCCGCCCGGATGGCGTCGAGCGCATCGTGGGTCAGGTACGCAATACGGTCCGCATATCGGACGCAGAGCGCCTCCTGGGTTGACGGCGGCGGGTGGATCTTCCACGAATGAGCCCGAATTCCGTCGCGCACCTCCCAGGTCAGGTTGAGGTCCTCGAGCACCTCGTAGACCCGAACGCTCTGGGCAGCGTGGTGCCACCCGTCGGGTGGAAAGTATGGCGACAGCGCCTCCTCGCCGGTGTGACCGAACGGGGTGTGACCGACGTCGTGGCCCAGTGCGATGGCCTCGGCCAGCGGCTCGTTGAGTGAGAGGCCGGCGGCCAGGGCCCGAGCGATCTGCGCCACCTGCAGGGTATGCGTCAGGCGCGTGACGAAGTGATCGCCCTCGGGGTTGAGGTAGACCTGCGTCTTGTGCTTCAGGCGCCGGAAGGCCTTCGAATGGACGATGCGATCGCGATCCCGCTCGAAGGCGGTGCGGAAGGTATCGGGCTCCTCCTGTCGAACCCGAGCGCGACTCGCGGTCGAGCGTGCTGCAGAGGGTGAGAGACGATCCTCCTCGGCCTCGCGCGCAACCCGGTCGCGTCTGATCAGCTCGGGCATGGACCGATGATGCCCGATGCCGCACCACGCGGGCGCCCTGACCCGGGCGATTGAGCTGGTAGTTGGCGCGCCGGACAGGATTCGAACCTGCGACCTTCGGCTCCGGAGGCCGACGCTCTATCCACTGAGCTACCGGCGCGCGGGAGGGCGAGTCTACCCGACTCTGGCCGAGGCGTAGGACATCAGGACGGCCCCGGACCCAGATGTCCGTGTCTCGGTGAGTCGCAGGTTTGATACCCAAGAATCAGTAAGCGACTCCCCGCAGGGTGCCGGTCATCTGGCTGTTCAGCGGATCGGTGATCGCGCACTGGATGGTGCGATCACCGTCATTCCATCCATCCTCGATCGGGAAGTACCAGGCCACCTCGAGCCGCGACTCCTCGTATGCCAGGCCGACGTACTCGTCGAACGCCGGGAGGCAGACAGCTCCGACGAAGTTCTCGAACGCGATCTCGGCCGGGTAGGCACCCTCCGGCATCGTGCCGATCGCCACCATCTCGAACTGATGGGGCTCGTCGCAGCGCCTGGTGTTGACCACCTCGGCCTCTTCCGCATCGGCGTCCTTGGGATCAAAGCAATCCCCGACCTGAAGTTCGCTGATCGCCAGGGATCCGCCGCGAGTGATCTCCCCGCCCTCGTTGCGCTGCGTCGCGAAGACGACGCCGCCGATCACGAAGACGCCGGCGATGATCAGCCAGCCGGATCGTCGTAGCAAGCCTCCCCAGATGCTTGGTCCAGCCGGCGCAATCGGCGACGCAGCCGCCTGGGGTTCCGCAGGCGCCATCGATCCCCGAAGCAGGCCGCACTGCACGCACGCAGCGGCCGAGTCCTCGTTGGAGGTGTAACAGCGGAGGCACACCCATCGGTCCATGGCTGGGCAGGGTAGTGGCGACTGCCCGGAATGTCACCACCGCCGATCGTCCCGTCCCGGAATAGGAGAAGGCCCCTCCGAAGAGGGGCCTTCCGTTGCTGCCGGATTCGCTAACCGCAAGGGCATCTTTCACGAGCGGTTTCCCGCTCTACCCTTACCCAAACCTACCCATGGCCTTGCGATCAGTGGTGAATCGCTGTGCGAACAGCCCCAAAAGGATACGCCACAGGTCGGGTATGGGTCAATGGTTGGGGGCTAAGAATCGTTTACATTCCATAGCGCTTTTGAGGCCGATTGGCCGCGTTCAGCGCTCTGATTCGATCGCTACGGACTCAATGACCACCGGCTCCTGCGGCACCCCTTCCTGCGGGTTGTTGACCGCAACCTTTCCGATGGCGTCGATCACATCGGTCCCATCCGTCACCTTGCCGATCACGCTGTAGTAGGGGCGCAGCTGGTTCACGAGGCTGGCGAGATTGATGAAGAACTGGCTGCCGTTCGTGTCGGTCCCGCCCGTGATCTCGCCGGTAACGGGGTCGTACTGCATCGCGTTGGCCATCGCCACCACGTGTGGGTCGTAGGGCTGGCCTACGTCCGGGAACTCCACCTCGAATTGGTAACCTGGCCCACCACCGCCGAGCCCGTCGAACGGGCCGCGGTTGGTGCGAGTCCCTGGGTCGCCGGCCTGGGCGACGAAGCCGGCGATGACACGATGAAAGGTGATCTCCGCATAGAAGTCACACCGTGCCAGTGCCACGAAGTTGGCGGTGGCAATCGGCGCCGAGGTTGCGTCCAGATCGATCGTGAACGACCCGAGGCTGGTCTCGACCACCGCACGCTCGCCGTCGGCCAGGATCGTGGAGGCCTCCGCCGCGGTCGGCGCCGAGGTCGGGCAGGGAGTCGGGCTCGCCAGCGGCGAGCTGCATGCCACCAGGGCAAGGGCGAGGATCGCACCTGTCGAGAGCCGCTCAGCAGCCGTCATTTCGCGTTGGGCAGCGAGCGATCGAGGAAGCCGAGCACCCAGCCGGCGTACTCCGACGAGCAGGTCTGGATCGACTCGCCGTGCTTCGCCGCGGGGCAGGTCTCGAGCTCGACGCGAGCCCCACCATCCGGAGCCGCCCGCTTCAAGTCGGCCGCATCGCCCGGGCCGGCGCCACCGTCATCGCCGCCTGCGACGATCAGCACAGGCCGGTCACCGATGTTCTCGATCGCATGGATGGGGTCGGCGACGCTCAGGTCCTCGCCGGTCCGCAGCAGCCCGCCGAGAAGAATCGACCACGCTCCCGGCAGTCCCAGCGGGAGGCCGCTGCTGTCCAGCCGTGCCTGCAGCGCATCCACCAGCGTCGCGTGCGTGGAGTCGAGGACCACGGCGGCTACGCGCTCGTCGATGGCGGCCTCGTCGATGGCGGCCGCGCCACCCATCGAGACTCCCAGGACCGCGATCGAGGGCGGGGACTTGGCTCGCTCCAGCCAGTCGACGATCGCGCGAAGGTCGAGTACCTCGTCCACGCCCATGGTGGTGACTTCACCGGCGCTCTGCCCGTGATTGCGGAAGTCGAACAGCACGAGGTTGTAGTCCGCATGCAGCGGCTCCGCCCAGCTCAGCATCTGGCTCTTGGACTTGCCGTTGGCGTGGGCGAGCACGACCGTCGGGACGACAGCACCCTGGTTGCCGGCGGGGATGTACCACCCGGCGAGCCGTGTCCCGTCGCTGGCCGTCAGTTCCGCCCCCGCCGCCTCACCCGGTTGCGGGCAGTCCATGCGGTCCGGGAACGCGTCGAGTTCGGTGTCGGAGGCAAGGTCGTAGTTGATCGCCTCGTAGGGCCAGCCGAACGCCGAGGCAGGGGTGCGGCAGTCGCCGGCGCGATCGTGGGCGGCGAACGCCTGCGAGCCGTCGTAGCCAAGGTAGGCCAGGTATCCCACCAGCACGACGAGGGAAAGCGCCATCAGGAAGGAGACCCACCGCCAGATTGCGGTGCGGCGCGCCAGGCGAGGGTCCTGCGGCGGCTCGTACGGCACTCGGCCGAGTATACGGTGGTGCCCCGCGGAAGCCTCCCCTAAAATCCGGGCCCGTGGTTAATCCAAAGGTCACCAGGCCCGCCACCAGGACCGCCGTGCCGAGGCACCGCGGCCACTCGCTGGCGCCCGAGCATCTCGGCGAGCGCGGAGCCGCGGCCGCCCTGACGACGGCGATCGGTGGCCTGGCAATCTTCATCGCCGCGGTGGCCATGACGGTCGGCGGGCTGACCCTCCCCAGCCGCTGGGCCGGCGCCGATCCACCGCCAAACGTCGGCCAGTTCGGGTTGGGTCAGGTGGTGGGTGGCATCGGCCTGCTCGTGCTTGGAATCCTGCTTGTCGGCAGCGCGGCGGCACTGCTCAGCGGGCTCCCGCGCAGCCGCCCGTTCGCGGTGGGCACGTCGACGATCACGGCCGTCCTGGCTCTCGCCGGATTCGTGCTCCTGATGGTGCCTACCCGACGCGACTTTGTGCTCCTCGCGGCCCTGGGCGTGGCGGTCGTCGCATTCGGGGGCGCGGCCGTCATCCTGGCGCGGCTGCGGCGCTAGTACCTCCCCTCGGCGCGCATGCAGCGCCCCTCCTGGTTGGCCCAGGCGATCCTGACCCTCGGCGGCATCGTCCTGATCCTGGGCGGGGCCGCGGCTGTCGCGGTTGGCCTCTTCAACCCCGGCCTGATCAGCTCGCAGCTGCCGCCCGATGCTGCAGTCGATGCGCCGGCGGTCGGGGGTGCCGCCGTCGCACTGGGCATTGCCACCGCCCTGCTCGGGGTCGTGCACATCGGGACTGCGCTCGCCCTGCGGGTTGGGATCGCAGTTGCCACGACCGGCGCGGTGGTGCTGGCCGCGACGATGGCCATCCTGTCGCTTGCCTTCGCGGTCGCGGCCGTGGTGAGCATTGCGTCCGGCGCGGCGCCAGCGATCTACATGGTGCCCGCGTCGGTTGGTCTCGGTGCCGCGGTGATCGGCTATGCGGTCGTCACGGTGGTCATCATCGGTGCCCGAGGGAAGCCGATCTGAGGTCGGAAAGCGCCCCTGCTATACTCCGCGACCGTCGCTCCCGCGGGCCCGTGGTGTAGCGGCCCAACATGCCAGCCTGTCACGCTGGAGATCGCCGGTTCGAATCCGGTCGGGCCCGCCATCGTGCCGCCCGGTGGTACTCACCTTCCGGGACGGCTCGTTCGCCGAGGTGGTGTTCAGCTTCAAGAAATGACCGGCCCCGGCATTGAATGAGGCGCTCGCTACTCGGTTTATCTCGACCCGCGTGGGCTGAGCGGACCTACGATGCCCGTGTGGTGCTTCCGATGGCAACGCAGCACAGGCCGGGCTTGGGCTCAAGGCGTGCCCCAATGCGGCGTTCGCCCAGCCCGCTGATCAACCCTTCAATGAGCGCGAGGTTCATGCCGCAGACCAGCGGGCGATGGTCATCGACGAGCTTCTCAAACGGGCAATTCCCAAGACGAATCTCCCCTAGTTGCTCGTGGGGTTGATAGGCGCACTCGGCCAGCGTTGTGAGCAGGACTTCCCGTAATCGCATCTGGCTCGGCCGCCTCCCCGCCAGCTTGCGAGCAGTGGTGCCGATAGCCATGCCCGTCGCGCGGGCGGCCTCGCCCAGCGCCTCGGGAGGGAGGTAGACATCGAGCTGCTCGATTGTCTTCGCAAAGAGGCGGGCAGGGATCTCGTAGCGGCGTCCGGGCAGCGAGACGGCGACCTCGCGAGGCCCCGGCCGATAGAGCTTGGATGTGCGCCCGGCTCCAGGCCCGGTGCGGCCTGATAGGCGGCGGAACTCGACCTCTAACAGGTTGGCCGTGGCGAGTCGGTCAAGGTGGAACGCTGCCAGGGCACGCGTTATCCCGAGCGCGGCGGCCGCCTCTTGCCGACTGACGGGGCGGCCGGCGCTCACCACCCATTCGTACAGGGCGCCCCGGACCGGCTCCGCCAGCAGGGACACGGCCTGGACATCGGCTCGCGAGTTCACCACGGTGCGCGGCATTCTAAAGCAAGCACACGCTCGCGAAGCATTGACGCCGTGCGTTCTTCGCGGTACTACTAACGCGCGCTACTGATAGAAGCGCGCGGAGTCAGCATGAGGTGCCGGATCATGGGCGAGGAAAGCCTGTACGAGCGGCTGGGTGGGGTGTTTGCCATCGCCGCGGTGGTGGACCATTTCAGCGACGCGGTCGTGAAGAACCCGATCGTGGGCCAGCAATCAGAAAATCCCCAGCTCCGTGAATGGCACACGAATAACCTGGGTCGGCTGCCGGGCCTGAAATTCATGCGCACCTTGTGGGTCTGCGACGTCGCGGGAGGACCGCTGAAATTCGACGCCACGCGACCGGGGAGCACCCAGCTTGGGCTAGAGGAAGCGCATCGGAACCTTCGGATCTCGCCAGACGAGTTCGACGAGGTTGCCGCGGAGCTCGGCCGCACCCTCGACGCCGTGGGCGTGGGGGAGCCGGAGAAGGGCGAAGTGCTGGCCGCGTTCGCGGCCCACAAGGCCGAGGTTACGGAGGGCTACCTGGCCGCGGCGGGGCGCTAGGGCATCTTGCGCCCAGTCACCGCCATCTCCTCTCCGAGCTCGACGAGGTGCATCTCGTGGTGCGCCAGGATGACCGCCACGGCCTCGTCGACGTCATCGGTGATCGTGAAAAGGGTGAGGTCCTCAGGGCTGATCTTGCCCTCGTCGAGCGGGGTGGCCTTCAGCCAGTCGATTAGCCCCATCCAGTAGGTGGCTCCAAACAGGACCACAGGGAAGTGCTTGACCTTGCCGGTCTGAATCAGGGTCAGCGCTTCGAAGAGCTCATCAAGGGTCCCGAAGCCGCCGGGGAAGATGCAGAAGGCCTCCGCGTATTTCACGAACATCGTCTTGCGCACGAAGAAGTAGCGAAACTCCATCCCCAGCGTCACGAACTCGTTCAGCCCCTGCTCGAACGGCAGCTCGATATTGCAGCCGACCGATACGCCGCCCGCGTCACGGGCGCCGCGGTTCGCCGCCTCCATGATTCCCGGGCCACCGCCTGTGATGATCGCGTAGCCATGCTTTGCCAGCTTCCTGGCGAGTGAGCGCGCCGTGCGGTAAGAGGGGTCGCTGCGGCCGATGCGCGCCGAGCCGAAGACGCTCACCGCCCGACCGACGCCCGCGAGTGCATCGAAGCCCTCGACGAACTCACCCATGATCCGGAGCGCCCGCCAGGTGTCGGTCTTCAGGAACGAGGCATCGGCGCCCTCCTGCTGGAGGAGCTGCTGGTCCTCGGTCGGCCGCTTCTCGGCGCCGCGCATGACCACTGCCCCGCTGCGGTGCGCCTGGTTGCGCTTGGTTGCCATGACCATCTCCTGCTCGACAGGTCCAAAGTCGGATGGTAGGGTGAGATGTCGTTTCATGCGGGTCGCGACCGTGCCCATCGCGGCAAGTGCGACAGCCGTCCGGTGGCTTTCGCCTCGGCGGGACCCGAACCCAACCCGCTAGCGCGAGGATTCTATTGCCGGACCTCCTGGCCCGTGTCGCACTGCGAACCATCGTCTTTGCGGTGGTCATCGGCCTCATGGCTCCGTTGAGCGCCCGATCCGCGGCGCCTGCGACGGCGGATTCGTTGCGACTGCTCACGGGCGCCGATCAGCCATCCAGCCTGGCCGACCGCTCCACACTCGAGGTCCGCAACAGCTCCGCTTCACTCTCGCTCGCAACGGTGACGGAACCGATCGGCACCGAGGATCTCGGCCTCAACGCAGCGCTGGCCGCACCGCCGAGCGCACCGATGGAGGCGACCCTCTACCCACGCGCGGTCGCGCCGAAGGCGGTTGCGGCCCCAGTCAGTGGCGACACGATCTCCGGCAAGGCGACCTGGTATTGCTGCTCCCTCGGCTGGCGCGGCCAGGCGGTGGTGGCGCTGCCCGGGGCGCTCGGGGGTCATTACGACGCCCCGCCCGCCGCTCGATCCGTGACCGTCTGCGCCGACCGTTGCGCGGTGCTTCCGGTGGCGGACTACTGCGGCTGCCTGTGGGGCACGGCGAGCCAGAAGATCGCCGACCTGTCGCCTGAGGCGTGGGCGGCGATCAGCGACAGCAGCCTCTCGCGTGGAGTGATCACGGTCACCGTCCACCTCGGCGGCTGAGTTCCTTCACTTCGCGGCCATGCGCCGCTGGTAGCATCCCGCGATGCTGCGACCCCTTCGCATCGGGCACGTCGTGCTCAAGGTGCGCGACCTGGACCGATCCCTGGCCTTCTACCGGGATCTGCTCGGCTTCAAGGTGGTCAGCGAGCTGAGTAACGTCATGATCTTCCTTGCCGCCGATAGCCAGAACCATCATGACCTCGCTTTGCTGCGGGTGGGACAGCAGGCGGCCTCACCGGTGCCCACGGCGGTCGGCCTGTACCACGTCGCGATCCAGCTCGCCGACTGGGAGGCGGTGCTCAGCGCCCACGCAGTCCTCACGGAACGCGGTCTGCTGCGCGGAGCCGTGGATCACGGGGTGAGCCGATCCCTCTATACGGCGGACCCGGACGGCAACGAGATCGAGCTGTACTGCGACGCGCCACGATCGGAGTGGGAGGGACGCATCGACGAGGTGATGACGGTCAAGCCGCTCGTCATCGATTAGCGCGCGAAGCTGAGGATCGCGAAGCCGGCGACCAGGACGAAGGCAACGAAGATGATCACCAGTCGCGCGCCCCAGTTCACGCGGCGCGTCGGCAGGGGTTGGTAGGGCCGGCCGCGGCGCTCGGATCGGCGGCTCATCGGCTCAGCGACCCCATTCGCGGCGGAGGAGGAAGGGGGTGGTGAGGGCCTCGCGCGTGCCGACGCTGCGCAGCTGCTTGCGTACCCGCTTGAGCAGCTTGCCGTGGTACGTGCCGTCGCCATACGGCTCTTGCAGGCGGGCGACGTCCCAGTCGTGGGTCCCGGCAATGGCGGTTGGCGGGAGGAATCGGTCCAGGACGGCCTTGGCCTCGTCGATCGCCACGAAGCGACGCGGGCGTGCCGAGTTGTCGAGAAGGGTCAGCAGGTCGCCGAAGCTGGCGTCGAGGTCGGTCACCAGCGTCGAGAGTCGCTCCATGGTGCCGGGCATACGCTCCTGCTTGAAGAGGCCACCCAGCAGCGCCTTGCGATCCTCCTCGCTCAGGTCGGCGAGCGCGCCTCGCACGCTGGGGATCCCGGCGGCAGGATCGGCCATGGGGACCTCGTAGTCGTAGAGATGCACCATCATCCGTGGCCGAGTATCGCCTGATGGACCGGCCGTTACAATCGGCCGCATGTTGCTCGACGGCAAGAAGCTGCTCATCACCGGAGTGCTCACCGACGACAGC
This sequence comes from Candidatus Limnocylindria bacterium, assembly GCA_046713375.1. Taxonomy (GTDB): domain Bacteria; phylum Chloroflexota; class Limnocylindria; order QHBO01; family QHBO01; genus CF-167. The sequence goes on along the minus strand of JBKKBV010000144.1, from coordinate 17,130 downwards.
ATCGCGTTCGCCATCGCCAGGGTCGCCCAGGAGGCCGGTGCCGAGGTGCTCCTCACCGGGGTCGGGCGGGGGATGAGCCTGACTCGGCGGGTGGCGAAGAAGCTGTCGACCACGCCCGACGTGCTCGAGCTGGACGTCAACAACCCCGAGCACATCGAGGCGGTGAGCGCTGAGCTCATGAAGCGCTGGGGCAAGGTCGACGGGGTGGTGCACGCCATCGGGTTCATGCCGAGCGACGGGCTGGGTGGCAACTTCCTGAACACCCCCTGGGAGAGCGTGGCGTTCGGCTTCCAGACATCGGCCTTTTCGCTGAAAGCCTTGAGCGTTGGGCTGCTTGAGCCGATGAAGGCGGCCGATGGCGCGTCGGTGGTCAGCCTCACCTTCGACGGGCGCTTCGCCTGGCCGATCTACGACTGGATGGGGGTCTCCAAGGCGGGGCTCGAGGCGGTGACCCGATACCTGGCGCGCGACCTGGGCGAGTTCGGGATCCGCGTCAACACTGTCTCGGCCGGCCCAATCCGCACCATGGCCGGCAAGAGCATCCCCGGCTTCGACCAGATCGCCGACACCTGGCTCAAGCGCGCCCCGCTGGGCTGGGACATGAACGATGCGACCGCGGTCGGCCAGATGGTCTGCTTCCTGCTCAGCGACTGGGCGGCGAAGACCTCAGGCGAGCTGATCCACGTGGACGGCGGCTACCACGCCATGGGGACCGATATCCGCCGCTAGCTGGTGGCCGGCGCCGCGGCTTCCGCCTCGTGGGCGAGGAGCCATTCCTTCCGCCAGCGCCCACCGCCGTAGCTGCCCGTTTCCCCGCTCTTGCGCACCATCCGGTGACAGGGGATCACGACCGCAATCCGGTTCGCCCCGTTGGCGGTCCCGACCGCGCGCTGCGCGTGTGGCTGGCCGATGCGCACGGCGAGCTCCTCGTAGCTGACCGTCGCACCAGCCTGAAGGGAACGGAGCTCAGTCCAGGTTCGCTCCTGGAATGCGCTGCCGGGCGCGACGAGCGGCACGTCGAAGGTGCTGTGGGTGCCGGCGAAATACTCAGCCAGCTCGGTGCGCAGCAGGTCGAGGTGCGGGTGACTGCCGGCGACGATCGGTCGTCGAAGTCGTCGCCCCACCGTCTCCAGTTGCCTCGGCAGGATGCGACGGTCGGTGTACTCGAGGAGGCAGATACCGTCGTCGGTGGCACCTGCAAGCATCGGGCCAAGGGGGGTCTCGACCATGGTCGCCACGATGCCGCGTGCGCCCGAGCGGCGGCGGCGCGTTCGGCGGGCGGCCGCCAACAGCGGACGGAGCACGGCGGCGCGCTGAAGCTCGGCAGCGGTCAGGGAAACTCCGAGGGTATCCAGGGGCCTGCAGCGCAGGCATGCGCGATATCCGGAGAAGAGCGCCGCAGCCGCAGATGGCAACCACTCGACGTTCTCGGGATGCGGTGCGGGGGCAGGGCAGCCGTCGCGGCAGAAGATGCCGGTCGTCCGGACGGCGATGACCGGAGCGTCATCAGGGCTGGGACGCGGGAGTGCCATGGCAGTGGTTCTCAGCGCGGGTTGCACAAGTGAAACGGCGGGACGGGGCGAGACGTGAGGTGCTGCGCACTCATTCGGCGTCGAGGATGATCAGCCCCGTCTCGACGAGATCGACGATGGGCAGTCCCGCGACTTCGGCCCGGCTGAACCAGGCGGCGGCATCGGTTGAGCCGTCAAGCTCGTCGCGGAGCGTGCCGCCGGTCACGACGACGCGGTACAGGATCTGGATTGCGTGGAAGTCGTCGCCGGTGCCTCCCGGGACCTGACCACGCCGAACCCGCGACTGGACGCCGGCCAACGACGCAACTGCCCCGGTCAGCCCGGTCTCCTCGGTGAGCTCCCGCAGGACGGCCTCGGTGGGTGCTTCTCCAAAGTCGATCCCGCCGCCTGGGAGCGTCCAGTGCCCTGCCTTGATCTCGGGATAGGTGAGGCGCGTCAAGAGGACGCGGCCGTCCTCGTCCTGGCAGAGGGCGTATGCCGCGACCCGCGTGACCTGGCTTCGCAGCTCCGGCTCGGTCACGTCACGTAGAGGTCGGGATCCAGGAGCCAGGCCAGCTCGCCGCGTCCAGGCTCGGGGACGCCGGGGAACTCGACGCAGGCGACGCCGCCCTTGCGCATCCGAACGGATGAGGCGCCGGTGAGCAGGCTGACGGCACCCGACAGGTCGGGTTCGTGGCCCACGAACATGACCCGGCGACCGTCCGGATGGGATGCCATGGCTCGCGCGAAGCCGGGCCAGTCAGCGCCGGGGCGGAGCCGGTCGTCAACCACCGGGGCGCCCGGCATCCCCAGCCCGGCCATGGCCAGCTCGGCGGTCTGCAGGGCGCGGGGGAGCGGGGATGAGAGCACGAGATCGGGGCGGAGGTTGAGGCGGCGCCACACCGGGGCGGCCGCGGTCAGGGCGGCGATCCCATCGTCCGTGAGCTGCCGCTCGTCGTCATCGGCTGCCGCCGAGTGGTGCCCGGCCTTTCCGTGGCGGACGAAATAGAGGATCACTGGCCCTGTGCGTTCAGTCCGGGAAGGCTTCGGGTCCCCGATCGGCAAGCTCGGCGGCGTGCGCCTCGGCATCGGCCTCGGTGGGGGGAAGCCAGGAGAACGGGTAGCGCGGGTCGTCCAGCTCACCAGCCTGGCGCGTGAGGCGCAGCGGGTGGAACGTGTCGATCATGACCGCCAGCTCCTCGGTCGCCTCCTTGCCGATGCTCGCCTCCACCGTCCCTGGATGCGGGCCGTGCGGGATCCCCGCGGGGTGGACGGTGAACGAGCTGATCTCCACGCCTCGGCGGCTCATGAAGTTGCCGGCGACGTAGTAGATGACCTCGTCGCTGTTGATGTTGCTGTGGTTGTACGGGGCGGGGATGGCGAGCGGGTGGTAGTCGAACTTGCGCGGCACGAAGGAGCAGACCACGAAGTTGCGCGGCTGGAAGGTGAGGTGTACCGGCGGCGGCTGGTGGACCCGCCCGGTGATCGGCTCGAAGTCCGCGATGTTGAAGGCGTATGGGTAGAGGTAGCCGTCCCAGCCGACGAGGTCGAAGGGGTGGAACTCGTAGTGGTAGGCGGTCAGCTTGCCGCCCTTCTTGACCTCCACCACGAAGTCACCGGTCTCGCGGTGGGCCTCCATCTCGGCTGGTGGCCGGATGTCGCGCTCGCAATACGGGGCGTGCTCGAGCATCTGCCCGTACTCGTTGCGGTAGCGCTTCGGCGGCTCGATGTGCGACGGGCACTCGAGCCACAGCATCCGCTGCTCGTCATCGCCCGGGATGACCCGATAGGTGGTGCCGATCGGGATGACGAGGTAGTCACCAGGCCCGTATGCGATCGGCCCGAACACGGTCTCCAGGGTCCCATGCCCCTCGTGGACGTAGAACATCTCGTCCATCTCGCCGTTGCGGTAGAAGTGCTGCATGGCGGAGGCGGGGCGTACGACGCCGAACGTCACGTCGGTGTTGTAGAAGAGCGGGACGCGGCCGCTGACCGCGTCGCCGGCCGGCTGCACGCCAGCGGAGTTGACCAGGTGGTGGCGATGGGGTCCCGCCTCGTCATCGGCCCATGGCTCCAAAGCGATGTCCCGGACCTTCTCGATGCGGTGCGTCTGTGTTGGCGGCGTGTGGTGGTAGAGGAGGCTCGCCTTGCCGGAGAAGCCCTCCACTCCGAACAGCTCCTCCGCGTACAGGCTGCCGTCGGGCTTGCGGAACTGGGTGTGGCGCTTGTGCGGCACCTGGCCGCGCTGGAGGTAGAACACGGTGCGGCCATTCTAGAGTCCGCATGCCGCCCTCGATCCCTTCTCGAGCTGCGCTAGACTGGTTGTCTCAGCAACTAGCCCGATGCAGCCGCTCCGCGGCCGAGGAGACGATCCTCCGTGTTCAACGTCACCCGCCTCAACCACGCCGTCCTCTGGGTCCGCGACGCGGACAAGGCGGCCGAGTTCTACCACCGCGTCTTCGGCTTCGAGGAGCTGGAGCGCCCGCAGGGGATGCGCGCCGCATTCATGCGCTCGCCGAGCGGTGGCAATCACCACGACCTGGGCCTGTTCGAGGTGGGAGCCGCAGCTCCTCGGCCGCCGCGCGGCTCGGTGGGGCTGTACCACCTGGCCTGGGAGGTCGGAACGATCGAGGACCTCGCCAGCGCGGCCAAGGCGCTTTCCGAGGCGGGGGCGCTCGGTGGAGCGAGCGACCACGGCGTGAGCAAGTCGCTGTACGGCCGCGACCCCGACGGCAACGAGTTCGAGATCATGTGGCAGGTTCCGCGCGAGGCGTGGGGCGAATACGCCGACTCGGGGGTCGTGCTCCCACTGGACCTCGAGGCAGAGCTGGAGCGCTGGGGCACCAAGGGCGCCGTCCAGTAGGGGAGCATCGGTACACTCGCACGCGTCCGTGTCCGAACTCGTTCCGGTCTTCCGATCCGATGCGCATCTCGCCCACGCCGGGCTGATCGAGCTCGCGAGCGGGGTGGAGATCCCCTGCTGGGAGTCGCCACAGCGAGCGCTGGCCATCGAGGCGGCGCTGCGTGCCGACGGCGGTTTCGCCCTCGACGAGCCGACGGAGCATGGACGCCAGCCAATCCTCGCGGTCCACGACGCTGACATGGTCGATGTCTTCGAGCACGCCTGGACCGATGCGCTCGCCGCCGGCGCCACCGACGGCTCGCGGCCGTGGCTGCCCGACACGTTCCTGCTGGCGGCCTACCGCGGGGCGGTGGCGCCGAGCGACCTGCCGGAGGGGCGTCACCACCAGCTCGGCGCCTACCTCTTCGACACTGCCACGCCGATCGTGGCGGGGACATGGGGTGCCGCCCTGGCGGCGGTCGACGTGGCGCTGAGCGCCGCCGAGCGGGTGGTGAGTGGCGCCCCGCTGGCCTACGGCCTGTGCCGGCCGCCCGGACATCATGCCGCGCGGGGCATGTTGGGCGGCTACTGCTACTTCAACAACGCGGCGATCGTGGCGGAGTGGCTCCGCCGTGAGGGCGGCGCGCGGCGAGTGGCGATCCTGGACATCGACTACCACCACGGCAACGGCACGCAGCAGATCTTCTGGGAGCGGGGTGACGTGCTGTACCTCTCGCTCCATGCCGACCCGGCGCGCGCCTACCCCTACTTCTCGGGATATGCAGGCGAGGGTGGAGCCGGCGACGGCACGCGCCTGACGCGCAACTGGCCACTCCCCGCGGGAACGGCGCTCGATGACTATGCCGTCGCCCTGGCCGAGGCGCTGCAGATGATCGTGGCCTTTGCCCCAGACGCGCCGCTGGTCATCTCGGCGGGATTCGACACTTTCGAGCGCGACCCGATCGGCGACCTCGCGCTGCGCACCCTCGACTACGAGGAGATCGGGCGCCTGATCGCGGCCCTGGGGATCCCGATGATCGCCCTGCAGGAGGGCGGCTACGCGGTCGATGCGCTGGGTGCCAACGCCGTGGCCCTGCTATCCGGCCTGCGCGGCGCTGAGACCTAGCCCCGCAGAATCTCCGCGAAGACTGCCGGGTCGACGTTGCCGCCGCTGATGACGATCACGCGCTGGTCGTCTCCCTCGGGTTGAGGCGCGGCACCTGACAGATGGGCTGCCATGCCGGCGGCGCCGGACGCCTCGACCACCAGGCGCCCACGCGTCGCGAGCTGGCGCATCGCATCGGCCATCTGCTCCTCGCTGACGGTCACGATCTCATCCATGAATCGGCGCAGGTGCAGGAACGGGAGCCAGCCGAGATGCTCGACGCGCAGCCCATCGGCCATGGTGCGGGTGGTGAGGGAGCCGTCCCATCGTACGATCTCGCCCTTGGCCAACGACTCGCGAGCATCGGCTGCCAGCTCTGGCTCCACCCCGATCACCCGCGCGGACGGCGCCAGCGCCCTGATGGCGGTGGCGATCCCAGCCGAGAGGCCGCCGCCACTCACCGGGATCAGAACACTCGTGACGGCGGGCAGATCCTCGGCGATCTCCAGGCCACAGGTTCCCTGCCCGGCGATGATCCGCCGATCGTCGTACGGCTCGATCATGACCCGCCCGTCCCGCTCGACCAGCTCCAACGCTATTGTGTGTCGCTCCTCCCCCGTCCGCCCGGCGACCACGATCTCGGCGCCATCGCGTCGGACCCCGTCCACCTTCACCGGCGGGGCGTCCTCCGGCATCACGATGGTGGCGTGGGCGCCGAGCAGTCGCGCGGCACGTGCCACCGCCTGGGCGTGGTTGCCCGACGAGTAGGTCACCACGCCCCGCGCGCGCTCGTCGTCGGTCAGCGAGGAGACCGCGTTGTAGGCGCCGCGCATCTTGAAGGCCCCGACTGGCTGCAGGCTCTCCGGCTTGAGCCAGGTGCGGTCGTCCCAGCGCAGCAGCGGGGTGTGCAGTGCCACTCCCCGGATCCGCCCGGCGGCTTCACGAATCTCCTCGAGGGTCACCAGCTCCAGCCCATCGAGCTGGTCGGCGTGCTCCTCCAGGTGGCCCAGGATGAAGCGCTCGACGATCTGCGGCAGGGCCATCTCTCCGAGCGTCGGGTGCAGGCCGCGTGCCTGCCAGGCCTCGTCGGGGAGCGCGCGAAACGTCGTCGACACATCGTCCACCTGCGCGGTCACCCGGCGCAGCAGCTCCGCCGGGTCGGTGCGCCGCTCCCGCTCGATGGCAGCGATACGTCCGGCATCGGCCTTGGTCCGCCCGAAGGCGATCGGCTCGGCGGCTCCGGAGGTCCTGGCCGCGAGCAGCTTCCGGACCTGGTCGAGCCAGTAGCCCGGGAACTCGGCCAGGTGCGCCCACACCTGACCGGCCTCCCAGCGCTCGGACGCACCGGGATCGGGATCGGTCAGGCCCGATGGCAACGGACGTGCGGCATGCTCGGCCAGCCTCCGCGAGACTGCGCCCAGCCGGTCCAACGCGGTCGCAACGATCTCGCTGCTCATCGGTCCGCCGGTCGCTCCACGACGGGCGTGGTCAATGTGCCGAGCCGCTCGACCGTCAATGTCACTTCGTCGCCTGGCTCGAGGTATCGCTTCAGGATCTCGTCCTTGACCTCGAGCAGGCAGCCGGTGCCGACCGTTCCGGAACCGATCAGGTCGCCGGGGCGAATTCGGACATCGGCACTGGCGCGCGCAATCATCTCGCCGAATGAGAACTGCGCGTCGGACCACCTGCCGCGGCTCAGCTCGGTGCCGTTGACGGTCGCCGTCATGGCCAGGTCATAACCCTTCCCGCTGCGCGTGTCTGCCAGCTCATCGGGAGTCACCAGCCAGGGACCGATGGACGACGCGAAGTCCTTGCCCTTGGCCGGACCGAGGCGAACGGTCGTCTCCTCGCGCTGCAGGTCGCGAGCGCTCCAGTCGTTGAAGACCAGGTACCCGCCGATCGCCTCCTCGCCGCGTTCAGCTGAGACGTCATGGACGGGCGTATCGATCAGGGCTGCCACTTCCACCTCGTAGTCCAGCTCCTCCGATGCGGCTGGGCGCCAGACTGGTTCGCCATGCCCGCGAATCTCCGAAACGTTCGAGAAGTAGAAGATCGGGATGCGGTACCACGCCTCCGGCACGGTCCCACCGCGCCGTTCCCACATCGTCTTGACGTGGCCCTCGAACGCGTAGAAGTCGCGCAGCGATGGAGGCTGGAGGATCGGCGGCCCAAAGGCGAGATCCGCGGCGTCCAGCGCGTCTGCGTCCGCCGCGGCCCCGGTCACGATCTCTCCCACGCTCGCCACGCGCAGCCCGCGCGCCAGTAGTTCGTCTAGGGTCGTCAGGGGCTGCCGAAAGAGCGCCGAGTTGTGTGCCAGCCGCGGATCGGCAGCCGCCTGATCTCGGCGCGCTGCCTCCAGGTCGAGCCAACGGGCCGGGTGGTCGCCTTCGTCGAGCGCGGCTGCGAGTCGCCACGGCGTCCCTGATGGGGCGTGCGTCTCGCGCACATGAGCGATCTTCATGGTCGCTGGAGTCTAGGGCTCACCAACTCTTCAAGTGATCTGATCAGTTGTGCGACGCCGCAGCGGGTGCTCCGTTTCCAGACCTAGGTTCCGTCCGGTTCGCAGCGGTCCTCGACGAAGACCTCCTCGACCCGGACTTCGTCGTTCATTGCTCGGTTCCAGTCGGCTACCGGCACCAGTCCCGCACAGCGCAACAGTTCGATCTCGCCGGACGCCGTTCCTCGTTCAGCGCTGTCCCCATCTGCCGATCATCGGCTCCGCAGTCAACTCCGATCGGCGACGGGGACGGAGCCCCAAATCTGCAGCCCGCCAGAAACATGCTGGCGAACGCGCAGATGATCGTGGTGCGCATGAGCCGAGGACGCCGCAAGTGGCTCAGAGGTTGCCGCGCTTCTCCTGCTCGCGCTCGATCGCCTCGAACAGCGCCTTGAAGTTGCCCACCCCGAAACCGCGCGAGCCGTGGCGCTCGATGATCTCGAAGAAGAAGGTGGGTCGATCCTCCACCGGCTTGGTGAAGATCTGGAGCAGGTAGCCCTCCTCGTCGCGGTCTGCCTCGATGCCCAGCTCCTCGAGCAGATCCATGGGGATCCCGACGTCGCCGACGCGCTCGGGCAGCGCGGCGTAGTACTCGTGCGGCAGGCCCAGGAACTCCACTCCCCGTGAGCGAAGGGCACGCACCGTTTCGACGATATCCTCGGTGCGAAGGGCGATGTGCTGCGTCCCCGCATCGAGGTAGTAGTCGAGGAACTCCTGGATCTGGCTCTTGCGTTTGCCATCGGCCGGCTCGTTGATCGGGAACTTGATACGGCCGTTGCCCGACTGCATGACCTTGCTCATCAGTGCCGAGTACTCGGTGTGGATCACCTTGTCGTCGTAGTGGATCAGTTGCGAGAACCCCAGTACGTCGCGGTAGAAGTCGACGAATCGGTTCATATCGCCAAGCGCCACGTTGCCGACACAGTGGTCGACCTCGAGCAGCTGCTGTCCGGTGGCTGCCGCCGCGGGCTTCGAGATGCGGTGGTAGCCCGGCGCGAACGTGCCGTGGTAGTCGCTGCGATCGACGAACGAGTGCAACACCTCCCCGTAGGTATGGATCGCCGAGCGGCGGAGCACGCCCTTCTCGCCGGTCAGCTCGGTCGGCTCCATCGCGCTCACGGCTCCGCGCGCGGTCGTCTCGCGCCAGGCCGATGCCACGTCGTCGACGGCAAAGGCGATGTCGTGCACGCCGTCGCCGTGGCGGCGAACGTGCTCGGCCAGCTCCCCGGCCTCGGTCAGTGGGGCGGTGAGGACGAACCTGATGTCGTTCTGCACCATGACATAGCTCGACCGGTCGCGGACCCCCGTCTCGAGGCCGGCATAGGCGACGGGGGTGAAGCCCCACAGGGCCCGATAGTAGGCCGCGGCCTGCTTTGCGTTCCCAACCCAGAACTCGACGTGGTCGATCCCCTTGAGCGGGAGGAAGTCGGCCGCCGCGTCCGCGGCGTCTGGGCGAGCGAGGGTGTCGGTCATCGGCTCGATTGTACGGCCGCTGTCAGCCCTCAGCCGAAATCGGCGTCCAGTACGACATCGATCATCCGCTCCACGGCCGCGTTCAGCTGCTCAGTGCTCAGGTAGGTGTGCTCCTGGTCGGCCTCGCCAGTGTCGATGTCGACGACCACGCCGACGCAAGCCGCCTGCACGCCGCGAGCGGCCGCAAGATAGAAGAGCGCGCTGGCCTCCATCTCGACCGCCAGGGTCCCGGCTTCGCGCCACGGGCGCACGAAGTTCGGGTCAGGGTGGTAATGCGAGAAGACGTCGATGCTGGCAATCGGTCCGACGTGGAACGGGACGCCGAGTCGCTCGGCCGCGTGCACCAGGGCATGGGTCAGCGCGAAGTCAGCAGCCGGTGCATACGGCTTGCCACCCATCAGCGTCTGCGTCGTGCCGTCGGTTGGGCTCGAAGCCGTGGCGATGACGAGCTCGCCGAGCTGGAGATCGTTCCGCAGAGCCCCCGTGGTGCCGACGCGGACCAGCTGGCGGGCGCCAAGCCTCAGCAACTCCTCGGTCACGATGCCGATCGACGGCGCCCCCACCCCGCTGGTCTGGACGCTGATCGGCCGGCCGTTAAGCGTGCCGGTGTATCCGAGCAGCCCACGATTTGCGTTCACCTGGCGGGCCGCCTGAAGCCCTCCGTCGAATCGGGCGGCGATGGTCGTCGCTCGACTTGGATCGCCCGGCAGGAGAACCAACGGCGCATAGTCGCCGGGCTCTGCGTGTAGGTGGATCTGCGGCACGGCGCATAGGGTAGCGCAGCGCGGCTCGGAGCCGGCCGGCATCGGGCTCCGCTACGATCCCTCGAGATGCCCACCTCCCACGACGCCGACCTGGAGTTCGCCGTGGCACTGGCTGGCCGCGCCGGTGAGCTGCTGGCCACGAGCTACGAACGAACGATGAAGGTCGATCGGAAGAGCAAGCGCGATGTCGTCACGAACGTTGATTACGCCAGCGAGGCGCTCGTGATCGAGTTGATCAAGGAGCGCTTCCCAGCCGATGCGATCCTGGCCGAGGAATCCGGCCGAGAGCACAGCGCCCCCCGGACGGGGCGTGGCCGCTGGGCGGGGCGCACCTGGGTCATCGACCCGCTCGATGGGACCGTGAACTACGCCAACGGGATCCCGTTCTTCTGTGTCTCGATCGGGCTGATCGACGCGGGTCGGCCGGTGGTCGGGGTGGTCCTCGATCCACTCCGCGGCGACTCCTACGCGGCAACCGCTGATGGACCCGCAACGCTGAACGGCACGGCGGTCCGAGCCAGCGAGAAGGACGCGCTGGGCGACTTCGTGGTCAGTATGGCGATCATCGGCCGTGGAGGGATTGCGCGGGAACGGAGAGTTGCGCACGAGATCCGCATCTCGAGGCGCATGGGCAGCGCGGCTCTGGCGCTGGCGTACGTCGCCTCCGGCCGCTTCGATGCGAACGTGCAGAACGGCGGCCTCTCGCTGTGGGATGTCGCAGCGGCGGGATTGATCGCGGAGCGAGCGGGGGCGAAGGTGACGGACCTGTACGGCGGCCCGTGGTGGAACGTCACCAAGCGCCCGGCTCGTTTGAGCATCGTGGCGGCTCCTCAGCCCCACCACGCAAGGCTGATCGAATTGCTGCGCCTCGCGAGGACGACGGTCCAGACGCGGCGCTAGCGGGAGTCCGCTTCGCGCAGGACCGACGCAAACATGGCCAGGGTGCGGGCGGTGGCGCCCCAGATGCGATGACCGCGGTACCGATAGACCGCAGCCCGAAGCGACCAGCCGGGCCCCTCGATCAACTCCTCAGTGACCGCGCCATCGGTCAGCAGGTGGCGCAGGGAAACTTCGACGATCTCCGCCACCTCCTCGGTGTGGGGCACGAGTGAGGGCCGCTCTGCGGCCGTACCGACGAATGGGTGCAGCTCGAAATTGCTGACCGGGATCCAGATGTCGTCGAGGACACCGGCAATCGTCACCGCGGCGCGGTCGACGCCAACTTCCTCCCAGGCCTCGCGCAGCGCGGTCGCCTCGCGGGAGGCATCGGCCGGGTCAACCGCGCCGCCCGGCAGCGAGATCTCACCGGGGTGCTCGCGCAGGTCGGCGTGTCGGACGGTGAGCGGCACCGTCAGCTCGGCGTCGATACCGGGGTACACCAGCAGCAGGGTGGCGGCCGCACGTGCCGGTGGGAAAGTGGAGCGGTCGTAGCGTGGGATGCTCGAGCCGTCGGCGGCTGCGCGCGGGGCGAAGCGAGGGTCGGCAGCGATCGGTCGGCTCGCAGCGCTCAGGGCGTGGGCGATCGCTTCCTGCCATCCCTGCTCGCCGCGTAAGATTCGGTCCATGGCCTCCCCGGCTCCAGCTGATCGCGACTCATTGACCCGCGCCGTCCTGTACAGGACGCGGGTGCTCGTCAATCGCACGCCGCACTTCACCACGCGGGCACGTCGCGAGGCAAATCAGGCCCTCGACCTGCTTGACGCACAGCTGGGACTGAACCAGGTGAATGTGCCCGAGGCAGTGCGCGGCGTCGAGCTTCTGATCCGCGCCACCCCTTCGCTGGCATTTGGCCTGCTCCGAGACGCTGCCTTCGTGGATCGCTTCGGCGCTGCGCTGCGCCACCTCGGGCTGCGCGGGATCGGCCAGCGGCTCGACGAGGTGACGCACTCGATCATGGCCAAGCCGATCCCGGGGCCGACCGGCGGACGCCGCCATCGGGACGAGCTGCCCACCGAAGAGCGGGTCGATGCCGAGGGCAACCCACTGCCTCCCCGGCCCGGTTTCTAGAGGGCGGCCAGTAGCGCGGCGTCGGTCGGAGTGGCTGCCAGGCCCAAGCGCGAGCCAATGACCGCGGGGAGTGGCGGCTCGAGGTAGGTCGAGCGCAGCGTGTCCCACGAGCCCTCGCCAAAGGCCGATGCCGGCGTCCCGTCGAGGATGATCTTGCCGGCCCTGAGGACGACGACCCGGTCGAAGGACGCGGCCACGAAATCCATGTCGTGGCTGATGGCAATGACGGTCCGGCCCGTCGCGTGTGCCCCGCTGATGACGCGTGTCACGATCTCCACGCCCAGCAGGTCCTGTCCGGTGGTCGGCTCGTCGAGGACCAGCACGGGGGTGCCCATGGCCTGCACCGATGCGAGCGCCAGGAGCTTGCGGCGCGAAGCTCCCAGGTCATACGGGTTGGTGCCTGCATCCGGCTCGAGTCTGACCTCGGCCAACGCCTCGTCGACCGCTTCGCGCAGCGCTGTTCCGCTCAGCCCGAGGTTGCGCGGTCCGAACTCCACCTCGCGGCGGACGCTGCCCGCGAAGATCTGGCGATCTGGATCCTGGAATGCGAGCCCAACCGAGTGCGCCAGCTGCGCGACCGTGCGCGTGGCCACGTCGGTCCCCTCGTGCAGGACGCGCCCCGTCGTCGGACGCAGGAGTCCGTTGAGGTGGCGCACGAGGGTCGTCTTGCCGCTGCCGTTCTGGCCGATGAGGGCGACCCGCTCGCCGGCGGCGATGTGCAGGTCGATCCCGTCGAGCGCCAGCGCGCCGCCCCGTGGGTAGCGGAAGCTGACGCCGTCGAGTGTGAGATCAGTCATCGAGCGAGCGCCTGCGAAATCGCCTCGTCAAGGCGGGCGAGAGCAGCCGCCGGCAGGGCCGCGCCAGCGGCCGCCCGTCGCAGGCGGACCGCTGCCGGGGGTGCCACGCCGAGTTCGGTGAGCCGCGGATCGGCAAGGATCTCTGCGGCGATCCCATCGAGCACCGCGCGACCAGCGTCGAGTACCACCACCCGCGAGCAGATCCCAGCGAGCAGATCGGTCTTCTGCTCCGCCACAAGGATGGATGCGCCCTCGGCCGCGAGGCGTGCCAACGCGGCCGCGACCATCGCCGTCCCGGCCGGGTCGAGCTGGGCGGTCGGCTCGTCGAGCACCAGGTGTGCCGGGCGAAGGGCGAGCAGGCCCGCAATTGCGACCAGCTGCTGCTGTCCGCCGGAGAGCTGGGCAGGATCGCGGTCGGCGAGCGGCTCGATCCCTAGCGCGCTGAGGGCTTCCTCGATTCGGGCGATCAGCTCGGGACGTGGCAAGCCAAGGTTCATCGGTCCAAAGGCGACCTCCTCGTAGACCGTGGCGGCCACCCCGGAAAGCTGCGTCGCCGGGCTGGCGAAGGCGATCCCGATCCGTCCGGCCAGCACGTGCATGGCGAGCGGCGCTGTGTCCTCCCCGTCGAGCAGGACGCGTCCGGTGAGCGTCCCGCCCACGGTTCGCGGCGCGAGTCCCGAGGCAACCAGGCAGAGGGTCGTCTTCCCCGCTTCGGAGGCGCCGACAATGCCGAGCACTTCTCCCTCGCGCAGCTCCAGGCTCACCTCGTGCAGCGAAGGCCCGCGTGCCCCCGCGTATCGATACGATGCGGATTCGAGAGTGAGCATCAGCGCAGCCATCCCAGCCAGCCGAGCGCTCGCGCAACGATCAGAAGTGGCACGGCCAGAACGAGCAGCCAGCGGGCAAGTCGCTGGAGCGCCGAGTCCGGCGGCCACCACAGCAGCGTCCGGCTGCCCGGCCGCGTGAAGCCGCGCGCCTCGAGAGCCAGCGTCCGCTCCTCGACCTCCGCGATCGAACCGAGCAGGACGGGTCCTGCCAACGGCAGCACCCCGCGCAATCGGCGCCAGATCGAGCCCTCGGTGTCGAGTCCGCGCGCCCGCTGGGCAGCGGTGATGGTAACCGCCCGCTCGACCATGGTGGGCACGGTCTGCACCGAGGCCAACGCGACGAATGCCATCCGCGGCGACACCCCACGACGCTCGAGGTCGAGCACCAGGGCGGCTGGGGCGGTTGTCAGGTAAAAGAGCGTGATCGCGCCGGTGATCGCCAGGATCCGCAGCAGGATCTCGACCGAGAAGCGGAGGCCCTCCGCGGTCGCTGTCAAGGGGCCGATGCGGAAGAGGACCTCCGTCGCCCCGGGGAGGAGGAACAGGTTGACGAGCAGGGCACTGATCCCAAGCGGCAGGCTCATCAGCGTCGCGGTGCGAGCGACCCGCGGCAGCAGGCCCGCGGCCAGCGCAGGGGCGACCACCCCGGCCGCGATGAGCACCGCCGGCCCGGTCACACCGCCGACGCCGACTGCGGCGACCGCCACGGCCGTCGCGGCGGTCAGCTTGGTGAGCGGATTGAGCCGGTGGTACGCGCTCGGCCCGGGACGCCCGAGGAAAGCCGGTACGTGGGCGACGTCCGCCTCCGTCAGGCGGACACCTCCCTGGGGTTCTCCGTGTCAGGGATGAGGCGATCGCCCTGCGGGAAGCGAGCCTTGAAGCGGGTCGCCATGGCGAGCACCACCAGGTAGACGACGAAATAGCTGATCATCTTGTCGAACGGGTCGACCAGCAGCCCCTGCTGCAGGGTCGCCGACTGGATATCGGAACCGGCCTGGCGGAAGGCAGCCACCAGAAAGTCGACGCCCGACCCGGTCACGCCGCCAAATACGTTGGCCGCAATCGGCGCGCTCATCAGCGCGGCCACGGTGCCGGTGAACACGCCGGCCAGGGCCACCGCAGCCACGGTCAGGTCGCGACGCACGACCAGGAGGGCGGCGAAGCCGAGGGCCGTGGCGGCGACCAGGATGACGGTCACCCAGCCGAGGATCACGAAGACCGGATCGGTCTGGTCCGGGTTGAAGAGTGGGATCGGGTCCGGCCCGGCGTAGAAGCGGTTGTAGGCGTACCAGGCCATCGTCCCGACCACCAGCAACGCGACCGCCGCCGCGCCCAGCAGCTCGGGGACCGACCGGTTCGGTCGCGGCCGAAGCGCTCCCAACTTACCGAAGAGGCCCGCGAGCAGGCCGATCACCGCGGCGACGACCGCGAAGGCCGCCGCGGGGCCGTACTGGAAGGGCGCGGGGATGGCGTAGGTCCACAGGAGGTTGCCCAGAAAGCCCGTCAGGGCGCCAGCGATCGGTCCGGCGACTACGCCGACAAGGATTGTCCCGATCGAGTCGAGGTAGATCGGCAGCTTGATGGCATTGGCGACGGTCGCCCCGAGCACGATATTGATGGCGATCCCGGCGGGCATCAGGACGATCGTCCGCGTCCCGAACTGCCCCGACAGCGAGGCAAACTGACCGGTCTGCAGGTACTCGAGCCCGAAGAAGACGACCATCCCGACCAGCATCGAGACCGCCAGGATGAGGGCGAACGAATCGACCGATACGCTGCTGAAGTACGAGTCGGGATCGATCCCGCTCCCGAAGTCGCCGAAGGCGAGGATCCCAAGCCCGGTGGCGAAAAGGAAGACGACAAAGGCGACCGCAAAGCGTACGGCCACGAGGCGGCGCGACCAGACGAAGTCGATGATGGCGTAGGCGACAACGCCGGCCGCGACGCCAAAGAGTGCGCCCGCGTAGTCGCTGCCGAGCGCGGCCTGCACGATGACTGCCGAGGCCCCACCGATGACGACCGCGGCAACCGCCGGCAGCGTGCCGCGCCGCCCGGCCTGTGCGGATTCGAGCACGGCGAAGAGGACCGTACCGACGACGACCGCCAGCACCGCCGCCAGGAACCAGCCATCCACCGCCAGGCTCGTCACCCACCCAGCCGCGGCCCCGCCGAGCAGTCCGATCAGCACCCGAAGCCAGCCAGTTGAGTCCATGGGAACCCTCCTTATCTCCGGCGCGTTGGGTCGGGCACCGCGACCGCGAGGGTGAGGCGTTCCAGGAGCTCGCGATGCATGCCCTCTGCGTCCAGTTCCGTGACGATATTCACCGTCCGGCGAGTCTCGTCCTTTGACCGGTACAGGCTGCCGGCCAGGTGCGGATCGCTGCCAGTGTCGCAGGCCATCCGCTCGTCGACGGTGTCGGTGACCAGGTCGGGGCGCAGGAGCGACCCGATCAGCGTGACCGGGTCGTGCAGGTAGCAGCCGTCGATCCCCTCCGCCTGGCGATGGAAGGAGATATAGAAGCGCACCGCGTCGCGCACGATCGCCGACAACGGCGTGCCGGGCAGCCCATCGAGATCCTCGAGCGTGAAGATCAGGTCCTGGGTGGCGTCGAGCGGAAAGATGCGGGTGATGGCACCGGCGGCCAGGACCGCCTCGGCCGCCTCGGGATCGACGCACGCGTTCCACTCGCCGGTCTCTGTCGTGTTGCCCCGTTCCTCCAGCGTGCCGCCCATCCAGGTGAGCTCCCGCAGCCCGCCGGCGAGATCGACCCCGTTCAGGACGACGGATGCCAGGTTGGTGAGTGGACCCAGCGCCAGCACGCTCAGCTCGCCCGGATGCCGCTCGACGTGTGCCGCGAGGTAGCGCGGCGCGGGCACCGCCGTGTAGTCGGTGGATCCGAGCTCGGGATCCTCGCCGGTCAGCTCGACGTAGCCGGTGCCGGTCGGTCCGTGCGTGTCCGGCGCAGTGCGAAGGCGGCGATGGAGCGGGCGTGCAGCACCAATGCTGACCGGCACGTCACCGCGCCCCACCATGCGCAGGATCTTGCCGGTGTTGCGCGCGACGTGGTGGATCTCGACGTTGCCCGCCACGCAGGTGACGCCGCGGAGATTCAGCTCGGGAGCGGTCGCCGCGATGAGCAACGCAATCATGTCGTCGATCCCGGTGTCGACGTCCAGGATGACCGGGCGGGGCTCGGCGTCGGTCGGGCTCGCCTGCATTGAGGTCATCGTACCGCGCTACTTCGGCCAGGCACCGGCGCGACCCACTTTGCTGCTCAGGTCGCTGCCCAGCTGCGAGGCGATGAAG
>JBKKBV010000143.1:0-3124 GCA_046713375.1 Candidatus Limnocylindria bacterium | reverse complement strand
AGCTACTTCGCGGAGGGCTGGGCCCTCTACGCGGAGCGGATGATGCGCGAGAACGGCTTCTACGACGACCTGCGCCACATCATGTTCCAGTACGAGGCGGCCCTCTTCCGCGCGGCGCGGATCGTGGTGGACACGAGCCTGCACCTGGGCGAGATGACCCACCAGGAGGCAGTGGACTTCATGCTGGAGCACTCCTCCATGACCGAGCCGACCGCCATTGCCGAGGTGACGCGCTACTGCAGCTGGCCGACACAGGCCAGCTCGTACCTGACCGGCTGCCTGGAGATCCTGCGCATCCGGGACCGATTCCTGGAGGCGCGCGGCGCCTCCCAGACCGATGTCGACGCCCTGCGCGACTTCCACGACGCGATCACCGGCTCCGGCACGATGCCGATCGCCCTCGCCGAACGGGCGGTGATGGCGACCGCATGAGGGC
This sequence comes from Candidatus Limnocylindria bacterium, assembly GCA_046713375.1. GTDB lineage: Bacteria > Chloroflexota > Limnocylindria > QHBO01 > QHBO01 > CF-167. The sequence continues at coordinate 2,688 of JBKKBV010000143.1, read as the reverse complement.
TGCATGACGGCCGAGCTCGATCGGCTGGCAGAGGAGTTCTGGGATGCGGTCGTGGCGGCCGATCCGGCGCAGGGGACGGCCATTGGGGATCACCGCTACGGGGATCGGCTGAGCGACATCTCACCCGCTGGCCGCGCGGCGCTGGGGCAGCGCTTCGCGGAGATCCAGGCTGCCGTGGCCGCGCTCCCGCCCGAGTCGGATCCGGAATCGGCTCTGACCCAGGCGGCACTGTCGCAGGCGGTCGGCGATCGGCTCGCCCTCCTGGCCGTCGACCCTCACTCGCATACCGTGGACGCCATGAGCGGTGCGCAGTCCTCGTTCATGAGCGTCCCCTCCTACCAGCCGCTGCGAGACGTTGCCGACGGCGAGTCGATGCTCGCCCGCTGGTGGGCGATGGGTCCGTGGGTCGATCAGCAGATCGCCCAGCTGCGCCGCGGATCGGCTGACGGCCGGGTCCCGGTGGCGGGATCCGTGCGACGCGTGATTGCCCAGCTCGACGAGCTGCTGGCGCGACCGCTCGAGGACTGGCCACTGCTGGCGCCCCTGCGGGCCGAGCACGACGGCTGGAGCGACGGGGCATGGCGTGCCTTCGAAGTGGGCCTGGCCGGCGCCGTGCGCGACGGCCTGCGGCCGGCCTTCGCTCGTTATCGCACCTATCTCGCCGACGAGGTCCTGGCCGGCGCCCGGGACGAGGCGCACGTCGGGATCGGCCACCTGCCCGGTGGGGCGGAGACCTATGCCAGCCTGGCCCGCGCGCACACCACCACCAACCTCTCGCCCCAGGAGATCCACGAGACCGGATTGGCCGAGACCGCGCGCATCGACGCCGAGATCGCCGAGCTTGGCGGCGGCGTCCTGGGGACTCCGGACCTGGCGGCGACGCTCGCGGCCCTGCGCGGGGATCCATCGGTCCATTTCGCATCAGCCGAGGAGATCGTGGCGGTCGCGGAGGCGACGCTGGCCCGCTCGGTCGAGGCGATCCCCGCCTGGTTCAGGCGCCTGCCACGGGCCGCCTGCGAGGTGGTGCGCATGCTGCCGCACGAGGAGCAGCACTCGACCATCGCCTACTACCGAGAGCCGCCGGAGGACGGCAGCCGGCCGGGGCGCTACTACGTCAACACCTACGCGCCGGAGACGAGGCCGCGCTACGAGGCCGAAGCGCTCGCCTTCCACGAGGCGGTGCCGGGCCACCACCTGCAGGTGGCGATCGCCCAGGAGCTCGAGCACCTGCCCGCGTTCCGTCGCCATTCGGAGACGACCGCCTATGTCGAGGGTTGGGGCCTCTACTCGGAGCGGCTCGCCGACGAGATGGGCCTGTACAGCGGCGATCTTGACCGGATCGGGATGCTCTCCTACGACGCCTGGCGCGCCTCGCGGCTGGTGGTCGACACCGGTATGCACGCCCTGGCGTGGTCACGATCCGCCGCAATTGAGTTCATGGAGTCGCATACGGCGCTGGCCCTGAACAACATCGCCAACGAGGTGGACCGATACATCGGCTGGCCCGGACAGGCCCTGGCTTACAAGATCGGCCAGCTCGAGATCCGCCGCCTCCGTTCGGAGGCCGAGGCAGCCCTGGGCTCCTCGTTCGACATTCGCCGCTTCCACGACGCGATCCTGGGACATGGGGCATTGCCGCTCTCGGTGCTGCGGCGCTCGGTGACCTCCGATCTGGAGCTACCGGCCTAAGGCGCTGATAACCATTGGTACTGCCCGTGCACCGATGGACCGTTCCCGGCGTGATGCGATAACCCCCGGCAATCGGACCGCACCCGAATCGGCCGATCCGTGCGGGATGAGAACCAGCGGTTATCGAGGGGCTGAACGCTGGGGTCGAGTCCCTGTGCGACAATCGGGGCGTCCCATGACGACTCCCGCCTCTCTCGCCACGCCCGCCGCCAGTCTCACGCGCCCTGATCTGCGCAACCTGGCCATCGTCGCGCACGTCGACCACGGCAAGACGACGCTGGTCGATGCCCTGCTGCGCCAGACGGGGGCGTTCCGCGCCAACCAGGCCGTGGTGGATCGGGTCCTGGACTCCGGCGACCTGGAGCGTGAGAAGGGGATCACGATCCTGGCCAAGCAGACGACGATCGATCACGGCGGGATTCACCTGAACATCGTCGACACCCCCGGCCACGCCGACTTCGGTGGCGAGGTCGAGCGCAGCCTGCTGATGGTCGACGCGGTCCTTCTCCTCGTGGATGCCGCGGAGGGGCCGCTGCCGCAGACCCGCTATGTCCTCTCCAAGGCGATGGCTCGCCACCTGCCGGTGATCGTGTGCATCAACAAGATCGACCGATCCGATGCGCGGCCGGCTGAGGTCCTCGATGCGATCTACGAGCTGTTCATGGACCTTGGCGCGACCGATGCCCAGATCGAGTTCGCGGTCGTCTATACGAATGCCAAGCTGGGAACGGCAACGCGCGACCTGGAGCAGCCCGGCACCGACCTTCAACCCCTCCTGGACCTGCTGGTGGAGGTGACTCCGCCGCCGTCCTACGTCCCGGACATGCCGCTGCAGCTGCTGGTCACCAACCTGGCAGCCAACGACTACGTCGGCCGCATGGCGGTCGGGCGCATTTGGAGCGGGTCCGTCAAACCAGGACAGCGCGTCACCATCGTGCGCGAGGAGCCGGAGGGGGCCGATGGCTCGGTCGAGCCGGGGCGGACGGTGACGCTCAACGG
>JBKKBV010000142.1:0-8147 GCA_046713375.1 Candidatus Limnocylindria bacterium | reverse complement strand
CTCCCCGACCTGTGGATCGTTGCAATCGACGGTGGCGAACCGCGCCTCCTCGGCACCTACCGGGAGGGTCGTGGTGATTGGTACCGCATACCGGATTCCGCGCACAGCGGCCCACACGACCAACCTTGGTTCCGGTGGGTGAATCCGACCGCGGTGGGACACATGGGACGGCCGAGATAAGGGTTCAGATAAGGGCTCAGATAAGGGCTCCTCAACACCCAATCACACCGTCGCTGGGTCGCTGGTCCCGGGGGCGATGGTGGAGGGAGCGTTTCATCCGAAGCCGCACTGTGGCCCCGCGGAACGAGCCGCTCGGACGACAGAGTTCAGCCTGAGCCTGACCTCACTGCGATAGAGACTGGCTTGGCGTCCGGCTGGGGACGCCTCCGAGCCCTGAACGTCACGACTCGCTGCGTTCCACCGCGACTCGCTGCTAAGCCTCCAGCCGACTGCTGGTCGACCAGACCCGCGAGTTGACCAGATACGGTGAAGAGAACTTGGTCCAATCTCCGCTGCGCGTACCCGGCGCAGGCATCAGCCGCGCCGAGAGCGGCTTGGCGCCTTGTAGCGCCAAAGTTGCCACATCCCTGATGAGCGCCGCGAGCTCGCCCTCCGTAACGTCACCGGGCAGCGGAATGGCATCGAGGCCCGTCCCGCAGAGCGCCGAATAGGCGAGCAGCGCGTGGACGGTGAGCCCCCCATCCGCCCAGCGTCTCGCCAGGAGAGCATCCTCCAGGACGGGGAGCATTAGGCCGCTGTACCCGCACGTCGGCAGCCCGGTGCCCTTCAGCGCCGAGGTGATCATCCCCGCCGCAGCGAGCGTGCCCGGCGCGCCGACCGGCCCATGGCCAAGCAGCTCGAGCGCCATGCCGATGCTGTCGTCACCGTAGGGGGCGGGTGAAACGTCGAGGCCCCCGAAACGCAGCCCTAGCTCGCGCGCCACGCGTTGGCCAATCTCCACCACCGGGCGACCGGCGGCAGCGAGAGCATCGCGGATGCGCGCCTGCGCCGACTCTCTGTCGGCGCTGCGCACCGCCTCGGTTACCACCGACGCGCCCTGCCAGCCGATCGCGAGCGAAGCAGGACCGTCGTGGTACCCGGCCGGAAAGAAAGGCGTGCCAGCGTCGACGCAGGCGAGTGCGCCGAAGCGGAAGTTGCCCAGACCTTCCGCGGTCTCGTGTCCCAGTCGCAGCATGATGCCGGCGGCGCGCGCCGCGGCGTCGACGCGGTACCCGTGACCCGGCCACGCGACCTGGACCGTCGCGTTCAGCGCGGGATTGGCGATCAGCAGATCGGCGAGAACATCCAGTCGGTCAAGTGCGAAGTCGGCGCGCCAGGCCGGCGTCGTCCCAACCGAGCAGAACGCGATGTCGGCACCATCGAGGCTCTTTTGCAACGCGGCGGCGTACGCAAGGATTTCGCCCGGCCTCGAGCTGCCGAGATCCTCGACGATAGACCGTGTGGAGAGTCGGAGCGTCTGGACCTCATAGCCAGCGTTCCGGTACGCCGTGGCGGCGCGACACAGCTGCTCGGCGGCCGCCGTGACGAGATGAGCCGGGAGAGGATGTGGCTCGGCTACACCGAGCGTAAGGGCGCGAATCGGCGGCCGGCGGTGAGAGCCCTCGTCCGAACCCATTGCGTTGCCCGTTACGGTTTCAGCGACAGGCATGGCGCCTTGATCTGATTGCTCTGATCGCTTGCGCTTGTCGGATTACCGAGTTATCGCTCCAGCACACTTCTCGGCGAGGTTACCGATCGTCCTCATCCGGGGCAAGATGCAGCGCCGGTCGTCGCGGCCACGCAGCGCCTACCTCAGGCGCGAAAAAAGTGCTATGGCTGGGTGGCTAGTTCTGGCTCCGACGGGACGGAGCGAACCTGAATCCAAGCGGAAAGCCGGGCAACGATGGAGCAGAGATGCCCGGTCTACACAAGGATCGGGCCTGATAGGAGCTGATTGGTACCGCATACCGGATTCTGAGCATAGCGGCCCACACGTTCCACGTTGGTTCCGGTGGGCGAATCCGGCCGCAGGGGGACAGATGGGGCGGCCGCGATAAGGGTTCAGATAAGGGCTCAGACAAGGGGTGCTCAACAGGCGGCGCCTGCTGATTGTCGACGACGACCACGCTGCGCGAGCCCGCCCTGTCAGCCGCCAGCCAGGCCGGCCTCGTCAACAACCTGAACGACGGGATGACATGGGGCCTGCTGCCGCTCTATCTCGCCCCAGCCGGGCTGTCGGTGGCGCAGATCGGGATCCTCGCCGCCCTGTACCCGGCGGTCTGGGGTCTCGGCCAGCCGCTCGCCGGCGCCCTGTCTGACCGGGTGGGACGGAAGGGGCTCATTGCGGGCGGGATGTTCCTCCAGGCTGGCGCCATCGGGACCTTCGCCATCGGAGCCGACTTCGGTGTCTAGGCCGACGCCGCGGTGCTCCTCGGGGTCGGCACCGCCATGGTCTACCCCACGCTCTTGGCGGCGATCGGCGACGTGGCGCATCCGGGCTGGCGCGCCTCGGCGATCGGCGGGGACCGCTTCTGGCGCGATCTCGGCTTCGCGGCCGGCGCCCCGGTCAGCGGCCTGGTGGCGGCAGACATGGCTGGCTTCAACGCGGCAATCTGGACCGTGGCCGGCATCACCGCCGTTTCCGGTGCTGTCGTCGGGGTGAGGATGTATGAGACGCACCCGCGGGGGCATTGACTGGCAGTCGCAGAATCGTGTCGTGGCACGTCGCACGATCAACGATCTGCTCGCTGACGCCCGAGCGCGGCTGGACCGCCTCGAGCCGGCGGATGCGTATGCCGTCGTCCAGCAGGGTGCCGTGCTGATCGACACCCGATGCGCAGGGCTGCGCCGACGCGCTGAGTAACATGATCCTGCTGCGCTCGACGATTCGCGGTCGCTGATGCTGGCGGACCGGGTGCAGCATGTCGGACCATGGGTCCGCGGGAGCGACGTCCTTCCGATATCCAGGCATCAAAGGTGGAGACTGCTGGCACAAGCCGGTGGTCTTCTTTGACCGTGATGACTGTAGGTGGACCAACGCCTCTCGTGCGCACGCTCAACCGCGGGCTCTCGCTCGCGGCACTCTGGCTCGGCGCCCTGCTGCTCGGCCTCGGGGTCCCGGGTGGTGTGGATGCGGCCGCGGGTGAGGTGCGCGTGCTCAGTGTCGACGGCATCATCAATCCCATCTCCGCCCGCTACCTGGTGCGCGGCATCGAGGAAGCCGCCGATGAGGGTGACGCCGCGGTCCTCATCGAGCTGGACACGCCCGGCGGCCTGCTCGACGCCACCCAGGAGATCACCGGGGCGATGCTCAACGCGCGCCTGCCGGTGATCGTGTACGTCACGCCGGTTGGCACGCACGCGGCTTCGGCGGGCACCTTCATCACCATGGCGGCCCACGTGGCGGCCATGGCGCCGAGCACGCGGATTGGGGCGGCCACCCCGGTGAGCGGCGAGGGCTCCGAGATCCCGGAGGATCTGCGCACCAAGATCATCAACGACACGGCTGTCTACGCCCGCAGCATCGCCGAGGCACGTGGTCGGAACGCCGACTGGGCAGAAGATTCAGTTCGTAACGGGGCCTCGATCGGGGCGGATGAGGCCGTGAAGATCGGCGTCGTCGACCTGATCGCCGACGATCGCAGCGAGTTGCTCGACGCGATCAACGGCACGATCGTGCGTCTGCCCGACGGTGAAGTGACGCTGCGCACCGCTGACGCGGTCGTGGTTGAGGAATCGATGTCGCCCTTCGAAGAGGTCCTCGTGGTCCTCTCCGATCCGAATATCGCGCTGATCCTGCTGAGCCTCGGCACGCTCGGCATCTACTTCGAGCTCAGCAACCCGGGCGCTTTCTTCCCGGGCATCTTCGGCGCCATCGCCCTCGTCCTGGCGCTCTTCAGCCTGGGCACACTGCCGATCAACTACGCCGGGCTGGCGCTGCTCCTGTTCGGGCTCGCGCTGCTCGGCGCCGAGATCTGGGTGACCTCCGGAGGCGTGCTGGGCATCGGCGGCGGGATCGCGTTCCTGCTCGGGGCCCTGATCCTGGTCGACGATAGCCGGGCGCCATTCCTGGAGATCAGTCGCCCGCTGATCTTCGGCATCACCCTGGCCCTCGTCGCATTCGTCCTGTTTGCGCTTCGGGCGGTCATGCGCACCCGACGGCGACCCGCCTTCATCGGCGGCGGCGACATGATCGGGCGCCAGGGCAGCATCCGCGGGAGGTCATCGGTCTTCGTTGAGGGCGAGCTGTGGCGAGCGCGCCCTACCGACGCCAATACGAAATTGAGGCCGGGAGACCTTGTCCAAATCATCGGTCGGGATGGACTCGACCTGATCGTGGAACAGCTGCCGCAGGCAGCCAACCAGAAGGAGACCTGATGGAAGACCTCATCGGCCTGCTGCCGGTCCTGGCCATCGCGGCCGCCATTGTCCTGAGCCTCGTCGGCGCCGCGGTGAAGGTGGTTCAGGAGTATGAGCGCGGCGTGATCTTCCGGCTCGGCCGTCTGGTCGGCGCGAAGGGGCCGGGGCTGTTCTTCATCATCCCGTTCATCGACCGGATGGTGAAGGTCGACCTCAGGATCGTGACGCTCGACATCCCGAGCCAGGAGGCCATCACCCGCGACAACGTCACGGTGCGCGTCAACGCCGTCTGCTATTTCCGCGTCGTCGATCCGGAGGCGGCGGTGGTACGCGTCGAGAAGTTCCTGATCGCCACGCTCCAGATCGCGCAGACCACGATGCGCTCCGTGCTCGGCCAGTCGGAGCTTGACGAGCTCCTCAGCAAGCGCGAGGAGATCAATGCTCGGCTGCAGCAGATCATCGACGAGCAGACCGAGCCGTGGGGCATCAAGGTCTCGGTGGTCGAGGTGAAGGACGTCGAGCTACCGAACGAGATGCAGCGCGCCATGGCCAGCCAGGCGGTCGCCGAGCGCGAAAAGCGGGCGAAGATCATCAACGCCGAGGGCGAATTCCTGGCCGCCGAGCAGCTCGCGAACGCAGCGAAGATCATCAACGCCGCGCCCAGTGCTCTCCAGCTGCGCTACCTGCAGACGCTCGCCGATATCAGCTCGGATCAGAGCAAGATCATCATCTTTCCCCTGCCGATGGACCTGATCAGCGCCTTCATCGGCGGTGGTGGTGGTGGCGAGCGGCCCGAGGCGCGTCCGGCGACGCCGACCTCGGGCGAGGGATCCAAGGGGTCGCCAGCTTGACGGCCCCCATCCGTGCCGGCGATTCGGCTCCGCTGAAGAGCCCTTCCAATCCACCCGGCGGCTAGTGGGGACCATGCTCAGCTACCGGCACCTTGCCAGCCTCGATATGTCGCCGGACGCTACAGCGCGTAGTCAGGCCGATGGGCACGGAGTAGGCTAGGTGCGTGGTTGACCGGGGAGCGACCCGCCGGAGTGCGGCGCCGCTCGTAACCGGCGGGCTGGAGGGTCCGGTACGCTCGAAGGCGCAGCCACGCGGGGTGATTACCGGAGGGATCGGCGCTGGTTCGATCGCCAGCACGGCTACATGACGCCCGCCTGCGACTGACACGCTCGGACGTCGATCGCCGGGCAGTCAGTGATGGCACCGGCCACTTGCCTGATCGATAGCTCGGCCTCCTGCTGGAACGTCCGGCCGTCGCCTTGACGCATGGATCATGATGCACAGCATCGACATCACGCCCGACGCCGCGCGGGGCGTAGCGTAGACTGCGCCTCCCCGTCTGAGCAGCAGGCCGTATGCCGTGATGAGATCCCCCTCACTGCCGCCGTTGGCGATGATCGCCACCTACCCGCCGCGGCGCTGCGGGATTGCAACCTTCACCCGCGACCTGCGGACCGCGCTTGTCGGCACAGCCGAGGAGAATTCGCAACGGTCGCCGCGCGTGATTGCTCTCGATCACGGACGCGGCGACCCGCGAGCCTACCCGCCCGAGGTCGTCCTCCGTCTGCGCCGCGACCGCCAGGCATACCGCGATGTCGGCCGCGAGCTCGCCGAGGCCGGAGTCGAGGTTGTCTCCCTGCAGCACGAGTACGGCATCTTCGGTGGGCCGTCAGGGCGGGGGGTGTTGGATCTGCTCGAGAGCCTCCCGATGCCGGTGGTGACGACGCTGCACACGGTCCTCGAGCATCCGCAGCCCTTGCAGCGTTCGATCCTGGCGGAGCTGGTCAACCGATCCGCCCGTGTGGTGGTCATGAGCGAGCTCGGCCGGCGCCGCCTACGCAACATCTACTCGATCCCCGATGCCAAGCTGGCGGTGGTGCCGCATGGGGTCCCCGTTATCCCGCGCGTCGATCCGAGCGAGGGCCGTCGCCGCCTGGGCCTCCCCGACGAGCCGATGCTCCTCTCGTTCGGTCTGCTGGGTCCTGCCAAGCGTCTCGAAGTCGTCATCGAGGCCTTGGCCCAGATCCGGCACCAGGCGCCCGCAGCTCGGTTCGTGATTGTGGGCGCCACCCACCCCGAGGTCCGGCGTCGACACGGCGAGCGATATCGCAGGGCGCTCGTCGAGCAGGTGGAACGGCTCGGGTTGAATGACCGGGTGAGCTTCGTCGACCGCTATGTCGAGTTGCACGAGCTGATCGCCTGGCTGCAGGCCTGCGACATCTTCGTCACCCCCTGCGGCAATGCCGAGCAGGTCTCCTCCGGAACGCTCTCCCTGGCCGTCGCGGCGGGCCGCGCCTGCGTCTCCACCCCGTACGAGCATGCCAGGGAGCTCCTGGCAGACGGGCGCGGCGCACTCGTGCCGTTCAACGATGTGTCAGCGCTTGCCGCACGGCTCGCCGACCTGTTGACCGATGCTGACCTGCGGCGCAGCCTCGGCGCGCGGGCCCACACCTATGCCGCCTCGATGGCCTGGCCGGTCGTCGCGGCCCGCTACTCGACGCTCTTTGCCGAAGTTGCGGAGCAGAGCCGCGCTTCGCGCCCCGTGGTCCCCGTGGCGCCGGTGGCAGACGCTCGTCCGCGGCCTCGCCCGGTGTACCGGCTTCGGGCCCCGCTGGTCGGCGTCGCTGCTGGGCACCTCGATCGGCTCGGCGACGGGATCGGCCTGATGCAGCACGCCGTCGGCCGGACCCCCGACCCGCGCCATGGCGCCTGTACCGACGACGTGGCGCGAGCGCTGACCGTCCATCTCCTGCACGCCAGGGAGGTGCCGGGTCCGGTTGTGGCTGCTGCCATCCGTCGCTCGTTTGGCTTCCTGGAGGCGGCCTTTGATGGGAGCCGCGGCCGCTTCCGCAACTTCCGCGCCGCCGATGGCCGGTGGCTTGAGGCGGTCGGCTCGGAAGATTGCCATGGCCGCGCTCTGCAGGCCCTCGGCGAGCTGCTGGCTCACTCAGGTGACGGCACGCTCGTCGAGGCGGCGGGCCGGCTACTCGAGTCAGCACTTCCGGCCGCGCTCGGCTTCAAAAACCTTCGGCCGCGGTGCTACGCGCTCCTTGGCTGCGCGTCCGCCATGACCCGGGTCGATCTGCCCGGAGTGGAGCTTGCGCTCGCCACGCTCGGGTCGGGATTGGCCGAGCTGACCGCCGGCACGCCCGCAGAGTGGCCATGGCCGGAGCCGGTGGTGACGTATGACAACGGAGCGCTCCCGCAGGCGCTGATTGTGGCCGGGAAGGCCGTGGATCGGGTCGACTGGACGGCGCTCGGCATCGACCGCCTCGAATGGCTGCTGGCCGCCCAGACCTCGGCGGCCGGGCACCTCGCGCCAATCGGCAACCGCGGCTGGTGGCCACGCGGGGGCGCACCTGCCCGGTTCGACCAGCAGCCAATCGAGGCCAGCTCTCTGCTGGAGGCGGCGCGGGCAGCCTTGTTGGCGAGCGGCGATGCGCGTTTCGGCGGTGAGATGGAGCGCGCCTACGCCTGGTTCCTCGGCTCCAACGACCTCGGGCTGCCGCTGGCCGAGCCGCTGACCGGAGCGTGCCACGACGGGCTCAGTCCACGTGGCATCAACGCGAACTGCGGGGCGGAGTCGACGCTTGCCTGGCTGTTGGCCGCTGAGCGAATCCGCGAGCTGCGCCGGGCTGCCCGACCCGCCCGGGCCGCGCGGAGCACGCCGGCACTCCCGGCAGCGAGCATGGTCCCCGGCTAACCTGCAAGAGCGCTTCGGCGCTCGGGCGCTGGGCAATCCCGCAGATAGTCGAGCACCTCGGACAGGCTGGCGG
>JBKKBV010000141.1:0-2159 GCA_046713375.1 Candidatus Limnocylindria bacterium | reverse complement strand
CGCCTGGCCCGATGCCCGGTCGGCGAGTGCGTTCAGCAGCGGGTCAGCGTGGCGGTTTTGCGTGATCCTTTCGAGCAGCGCTTGAAGCTCCTGCCAGGCACCTCGCTCGACGAGGGCTGCGATCATGGCTCGCGCCGCGTCGTGCCAGCGCCAGCCCAGGGCCCGATTCAATACGTCGGCTGCCAGAGCCTCCCCTTCCTCTCGCGCGCCGGCCGTGACCAGCGCCTCGGCGATCTGTCCCTCGACAGGCCCAGGGCGGTCCTCGAATGCCTTCGAGTGGCGCGCGGCATCGAGGGCTCGCGCGGGATCGCCACGATGCGCGAGGACCATCGCGCCGAGGCTTGGCCCGGACTGCACGGCGATGCAGCGAACGCCATGGCCAAGCTCCGGGTTGGTCAGGTGCTCGGCCAGCAGCGTCTCGACCTTGTCCCAGTCGCCCAGCCAATAGGAGGTCAGCATCAAGCCGTACGTGCCGTGTCCCTGGTCGTGCGCTGAGAGACGCCGGCCCAGCTCATAGGCCTGCGTCGACAGCTTCTCGGCCCGCGCAGGATCTCCGGTGAGCCAGAGCAGCTTCAGCGACAGGCTGTGGTACCACTGCGCCCGGGCGGCCGGCCGCTCGATCCTCTCCAGCATCGGCAGCGACGGCTCCAACGCAGCCAGCGCCCCTTCCGGGTCGTCCTCCATCAGATACAGGTCGCTGAGGGTGTCGGCGACCACGGTCATCAGGTTCGGATCGCCCAGCCGCTGGGCGATGCGCTCCGCCTCGTGCGCGGCATCCAGTCGCGGCCGCATCGGCTCGGAGATCTCGTCCACCACCCGGCGCCGGTTCCGGATCATGGCTGCGTCGGCAACCAGCAGCCAGGCACGCTCACGCTCGTCGGTCGCCGCCTCCAGGCCTTCGCGGACGAGCTCCTGCATGGCGTCATAGTCCGGCTCCGTGATGAACGCCCCGCCGCGGTGTGCCGCCATGCCGGCCGCGTGGCGCGCGAGCACGGCGACGCGATCCCGGGCGGCCGGATCCTTTCGCGCGATCTCAAGGGCGGAAGACGATGCGGCGAGCATCGCGTCCCCGTGGAAGGCCGTCTCGTGATCCCGTGCGATCTGCTCGAAGGCATCGAGGCGCTCGCCGTCGCCGGTGGCCAGCTCCAACGCCTGCTCGTGCAGCTCCACGGCACGGTCGACCGCGAACCGATGACGCGCCGCGCGACCAGCCGCCATGAGCGCTGCCAGCGCCCGCCGGCGTACGCCCTCGCGCCCATCCGCATCGTCCATCCAGGCCAGGTCGGCCCCATCCCCGCGGATCGCCGCCCAGTAGTGAGACGCGATCAGCTCGGCGAACTCGTCGCCGCGGTCGCTGGCCAGCTCCGCGACCCACTCGGCGGCCGCCGCGTGCGCTCGGGCACGCCTGGCCTTGGGCAGGGTCCCGTAGGCGACGTCCCGGGTCAGGGCGTGCTTGAACAGGAATTCGGTCTGGCCGGCGAGGGTGGTGGTGGGGCGGACCAGGATCAGGCCCTTTCGTTCAAGCGCGGCGAGGGACGGCTCAAGGTCCGTGGCCCCGACCGCTCCCTCCACCGCGGCTGCCCAGAAGGTGCGGCCGACGACGGCAGCTTCCTGCAGCACTCGCCGCTCCTCTGGCTGAAGCGCGTCGATCCTGGCCGCAAGCAGCGCATGCACGCTGTCCGGGATCCTCACCTCACCGATGGACTCGCTCGCCTTCCATCGCTCGCCGTCCCGCTCCAGGGCCCCCTCGTCGATGAGCCGTTGCAGGATTTCCTCCACGAAGAACGGGTTCCCGTCGGCCTTCGCGACGATCTCGGCCCGCAGGGCAGTCGGCAGCTCGGCAACGGCAAGCAGCCTGTCCACGAGCTCGTTGCTCTGGTTGTCGTTCAGCGGACGTAGCGAGATGGCGACCGCGTCCTGCCCACCCGGCCCGAACCCCGGATGCTGGTCGGCGAACTCGGGTCGCGCGGTTGCCACGATCAGGAGCGGCCCGTCGGTGCGGCGTGCGATCTGAGCAAGCATCTCGACCGCAGGCTCACCCGCCCAGTGAAGGTCCTCGATGACCCAGATCGCCGGCCCGGCGGCGGCATAGGCAGTCGCGAAGCGTGGCCAGGCGCGAGCCAGGTCCTCCGCGCTCGCCGGGCCGGCGGCGCCCTCGG
>JBKKBV010000140.1:0-2947 GCA_046713375.1 Candidatus Limnocylindria bacterium | reverse complement strand
ATATCGAGCAGCGAGTTGGTCCCCAGCCGATTCGCGCCGTGCACGCTCACACAGGCACACTCCCCCGCCGCGTAGAAGCCGTGCACCAGCCGCCCCATCTCATCGGCCAGGACCCGCCCATCGACGTCGGTGGGGATGCCGCCCATGGCGTAGTGGGCGGTCGGCTGGATCGGCACCAGGTCGGTCAGCGGCTCGATCCCGAAGTAGGTGCGGATGAATCCGCTCATGTCCGGCAGCTTCTCATTCAGGACCTTGGCCCCAAGGTGGCGCACGTCGAGATGGACGAAGTCCTTGCCATCCACGCCGCGCCCGGCGGCGATCTCCTGGTAGATGCTGCGGCTCACCACGTCGCGGCTGGCCAGGTCCTTCATGGTCGGCGCGTAGCGCTCCATGAAGCGCTCCCCCTTGCCGTTGACCAGGAAGCCGCCCTCGCCGCGCATCGCCTCGGACAGGAGGAAGCCGAGCTTGTACATCCCGGTCGGGTGGAACTGGTAGAACTCCATGTCCTCCACCGGCAGGCCACGGCGGTAGGCGATCGCCACGCCGTCGCCGGTCAGGGTATGCGCGTTGCTCGTCACCTTGAACATCTTGCCGAAGCCGCCGGTGGCGAAGAGGACCGCCTTGGCCCGAAATGAGTGGACCTCGCCCGTGGACAGCTGGAGCGCGATGACTCCGCTGACCGGGCCGTCGGTGCCGGCCGGCATCGCCAGGTCGAGCACCTGGTACTCGTCGTAGAACGCGACATCGTGCCTGATGCACTGCTCGTAGAGGGTCTGCAGGATGTGGTGCCCGGTCCGGTCGGCGGCGTAACAGGCACGGCGCACCGGTGCCTCCCCATAGTTGCGGGTGTGTCCGCCGAAGCGGCGCTGGTCGATCAGCCCCTCGGGAGTGCGGTTGAAGGGCAATCCCAAGTGCTCGAGGTTGATGACCGTCTCCACTGCGTCACGGCACATCACCTCGGCGGCGTCCTGGTCGACGAGGTAATCGCCGCCCTTGACAGTGTCGAACCAGTGCCACTCCCAGTTGTCCTCCTCGGTGTTGCCGAGTGCGGCACACACGCCTCCCTGCGCGGCTCCGGTGTGCGAGCGCGAGGGATACAGCTTGCTGATGACGCCGATGCGGGCCTCCGGCCCGAGTTCGCGCTTCAGCTCGAGGGCGGCATACAGCCCGGCCCCGCCGGCACCGACCACCACCGCGTCCAGGTCGTGCGTCCGTGGCCGCGGACGGCGCTGCTCGCCGCGGCGGACGAGGGTCACGAGAAGGGTCCGATGGCCGGCGCGCCGTTCGGATCGAAGGTGACGATCACGAAGATCCCCAGCAGCAGCAATACGAACGAAATCGCCAGCAGGATCCCGATCAGCAGGCTGCGCAGCCCGCCGCGCTCGACGTAGTCGCCGATGATGATGCGCGCCCCGTTCACGCCGTGAGTCAGCGCGAGCACCAGCAGGAGGAGGTCGTAGATCCGCCAGAAGGGGTTCCCCCACCGCTCGAGGACGAAGGCGAAGTTGATCTCCTGTCCGGTGAGCTGCACGAGCACGTGCATGATCCCCATGTGGCCCATCGCCAGGACGACCAGGATGAGGCCGCTGATCCGCGTGAACCACCACATCCAGCGCTCGAATCCGGGCTCGGCCGGCCGCGGCCGGGCAGCCCGCGACGGGTTGCGGCGGAACGGGTCGCCCTGGACCGGCCAGATCCTGCGTCCGATCGCCATCAGCGGCCGTTCCATGGCGCATACGGGGTGATCATGATCAGGCCGAGCGGGATCATGGCGACGATCGTTCCCACGATCACCGCATAGGTCACCGGCCGATACCACTGCGTCGTCGCGGGCCAGAAGTCCATGGCGATGACGCGCAGCCCATTGAGCGAGTGATAGACCAGCGCGGCCATCAGCACGATCTCACCCAGGCGCACCGGGAGGTTGCGGAACCAGGTCTGGGTGGTGTCGTACACGTCCGGGCCAAACGCCAGCGTGGCGTTCTCGACGATGTGCATGAAGAGGTAGACGAGGACGCCGATCCCCGACAGGCGGTGCCCCAACCAGGCCAGCTCCGACCAGCTGATCCGATAGCGGAACATGAAGGAAGTCAGGCGCCCCGCACGCGCTCGGCCACGGCCGCCGCGAACTCGCGGGTGCCGGTGCTTCCCCCCAGGTCCTGGGTGGTGGCGCGGCCCTCGGCGATGACGCTGCGCACGGCCGATTCCACGCGGTCAGCGGCGCCCGTCTCGCCCAGGTGGCGGAGCATGAGCGCCGATGACAGGATGAGGGCGGTCGGGTTGGCGCGGTTCTGGCCGGCGTACTTGGGGGCGGATCCGTGCACCGCCTCGAAGACCGCCGCTGTCTCGCCGATATTCGATCCCGGGGCAACGCCGAGTCCACCAACCAGCCCGGCGGCCAGGTCGCTGACGATGTCGCCGTACAGGTTCGGCAGGACCAGCACGTCGTACAGGTCGGGCTTCTGGACCAGCTGCATGCACATGTTGTCGACGATGCGGTCCTCGAATTCGACGCGGCCGGCGTACTCGGCCGCGACCTGGCCGCAGCTCTCCAGGAAGAGGCCGTCCGACAGCTTCATGATGTTTGCCTTGTGGACGGCGGTGACCTTGCGCCGTCCGTTACGAAGCGCGTACTCGAACGCGTAGCGCGCGATCCGCTGCGAGGCGGCGCGGGTGATGATCTTGATGCTCTCTGCCGCGTCGGGGCCGACCCTGTGCTCGACCCCCGCGTAGAGGTCCTCGGTGTTCTCGCGCACGATGATCAGGTCGACGTCGGTGTAGCGCGACTCGACGCCGACCATGCTGCGGGCCGGGCGCACATTGGCGTACAGCTCGAGGGCCAGCCGCAGCCCCACGTTCACGCTGCGGAAGCCGGTGCCGACCGGCGTCGTGATCGGTCCCTTGATCGCCACCCCGTTGCGGCGGATGCTCTCGACCACGCGCTCGG